>JAFAVZ010000495.1 GCA_019242175.1 Acidobacteriota bacterium | reverse complement strand
AATTTCGCACCTCAATCTCTCGCCACTCCGCAAGCCGGCGACGAATATCCGCGTAGCCTTCGATCATCTCCGGCACGGGGATCATCGTCTTCCGCTCCGGTCCCCAGACCGCGATGCCGCCGCCGCGCCGTTCTTCGATGGCCACGACTTCGTTGCGCAGGATGCGAAGGTCGGGCGGACGGGCGATGCGGTCGTCTTCCAGCTCGATCGCATAGCCGCCGAAGTCGCGGTCGATCTCGCGGGCCATGCGGGCCACGCGCGAGGCGGTGACGAGCGTGATCATCACGATGATGAACAGCAGGATGAGGATCGACGCGCCCTGGGCCAACGCGACGGCGAAGATGGCCAGGAAGACGAGGGTCATCGTGACGATCTCCCGGCGCAGCACACCGCGGCGATAGCGCTGGATGGTGGCCGGCGCAATGCGATGCTCGCTCATCGGCCTCCCAGCGCCAGCACGACGCGAGCGATGATCGCGGCGAGCGGCAGGATGGCGACGAGCATGTTGCGTTTCAGCCTCCCGCTCGCGTGCGGGCTGCGCAACACGAGCACGATGCAGACGAGGAGCGCGATCGCGAGCGCCGAGCCGACGGTGATGATGAGCAGGCGGTCCGTCGTCAACGCCACGACGGCGAATCCGCCCAGGACGGCGATGGTCACGAGCAGCGTCCACGCTCCGCCCGCGGGCGGCTTCGGCTCGATCGGCCGCCAGCGCGCAAGCTGCTGGCGCACGAGCGTGTAGTGCTCGACGTGGATCGGCACCGGCACGAAAGATCTTCGATCCGCGCCGTAAACCGCGATGCCTTGTCCTTCGCGTTCTTCGATCGCCGTCACGGCAGAGCGTTCGACGATGACGTCGGGCACGTCTTCCTGCCGGCGGCGGATCGAATCGTCCTCGAGGAGGATGCGGAAACTCTCCAACTGCCGCTGGGCGCGGTTGATCGCGCTGCGCGCGCCCATCGCGACGGCGAAACCGACGACGACGAAGGCGATCGGGACGGAGGCGTGCAGGTCGGAGCGGACGCCGAGGAACGCGGCCAGGAAGAGGGCGACGAAGATGCCCAGGACCGCGACCTGCCACAACATGCGTCGCCGAATCTCGGCGAACGCTTCGGGGCGCATACGAAACTCGCTCACGGCCGCGAAAGATACCGCGAACGCTCCACCGTTTTCTCGACGAAGCCTTCGGCAATCAGACGGCGGTCGACCCGGGCCAGAAAGTCGCGGCGCCCTTTCACGAGATTGAGATTCAACGCTACGAAGCGTAGACCGCGCGGCGTGTCGTGATAGAGGATCATCCGGTCGCCGCCGATCATCTGCTCCGTGCCGCGCACGTCTTCCCAACGGACGGTGCGTCCGCGCAGCTGGTGCAGCGGCCGCAGCGTGATCGTCTCCGCCTCGAGCTCGGCGATCGGCCGGAGCGTTCCGAGCCACACCTTGAGACCTCCCAGCCAGAGCGTGCCGATGTAGACCCAGACGAAGCGTTCCCCCATCCAGCCGAAACGCGCGGAGGGAACGAGCGCGAGCGTGAGCGCCACGGCCGCCGTTACGCCCAACGCAACGAGCACGATCGACAGACCCGCGCGGCGGACCCAGGGCCGAAAGGCGAAGATGCCCACGTCATTGGGCATTGATCGACTCTCCGGAATGCCTTATCGTGCAGTGCTCAGACCGGTATGTATTTCGCATGCCGCAACTTATGAAGCGTTAGACGATGCCCGTAGGAAAAATCGACGGCTCGGGAAAGAAGATCCTCGTCATCGACGATGACCTGGCGATTCGCGTCCTCTTGCAGGCCGTGCTCCGCCGGATGAAATTCGACGTCGAGCTGGCCGAGGATGGGGCGGTCGGGCTGGAGAAGGTGCAGCAGAACGGCCGGTTCGATCTCATCCTCCTCGACCTCATGATGCCTCGCCTCAACGGCTACGAGTTCATCGAGCACATCGGCCGCGACTATCCCCAGCATCGTCCGCACATCATCGTCTTCACCGCCGCCGGCAGGCGCGGCGTCGAGAAGATCGCCGCCGACGCAGTCTGCAACTCCATCCTCAAGCCGTTCGACCTCGACAAGTTCATCGAAATCATCGCCGATTGCCTCAACAATCCGCACGGCGCCGCACGCTGATTCCGTGGCAGGTGCCATTCTGAGCCGCGAAGACGGCGAAGAATCTCCCGGCATGTACGCTCTTCGCCCGCATCAGGAGATCCTTCACCGTCTTCGCGGTTCAGGATGACACACCATCGCGCACGCTATTCCGGGGCAGAGTGTCATTCTGAGCCGCGAAGACGGCGAAGAATCTCCCGGCATGTGCGCTCTTCGCCCGCATCAGGAGATCCTTCACCGTCTTCGCGGTTCAGGATGACACCATCGCGCACGCTAGTCCGGGACAGGGTGTCATTCTGAGCCGCGAAGACGGCGAAGAATCTCCCGGCATGTACGCTCTTCGCCCGCATCAGGAGATCCTTCACCGTCTTCGCGGTTCAGGATGACACCATCGCGCACGCTAGTCCGGGGCAGAGTGTCATTCTGAGCCGCGAAGACGGCGAAGAATCTCCCGGCACGCCACCACCCTTCCCCGCAGTGTCGTGGCTTTCGCCAAGGGCCCGTGAACGCCAAGCCCGTGAAGGCTTGGCCGACAAACGCAGCGGGCCGTGCCCGCCGCTAGTTGCGCAATTTCCACTCTATCTGCCGTAGAACGCCGAGGAGGATCGTCGCCTCGCGGGCGTCGAGGTCGGCGCGGCCGGCGATGGCGCGGAGGTCGTCGTAGATGCGCGCCGGGTTGTTCTCATGGAGGAACCCGACCTCCAGCAGCAAAGCCTCGGCGCGTTCGTGCAGGCGCTCGATGAGCGCGGCGGGAGCGAGCTCACGCGCCGTGCGCGCCGGCGCGATCTGCGACAGCTCGTAGCAAAAGACGCCGACCGACTGCGCGAGGTTCATCGTCGGGAATTGCGGATGGGTCGGGATGACGGCCGTGCGTTGGCAGGACACCAACTCGTCGCGCGTGAGGCCGCTGTCCTCGCGACCGAAAACCAACGCCAGCGTCTGCTCGCTGGTGAGCGTCGCGTACAGCTGCGCGAGATCCACAGGCGTCATGTCGGCGGGTGTCGTGCGTCCGCGTGACGAAGTCGTGGCGACGGTGACGTGCGCGTCGCCGATCGCCTCGGCCAGAGTCGGAACCAGCGTCGCGTTCGCGAGTAGATCGTCCGCACCGCTCGCCCACCACCCGGCCACCGGCAACAGTTGCGGATGCTTCCCCGCGATGCGCAGGTCGTCGAAGCCGAAGTTCTTCATCACGCGCGCCGCGGCGCCGACGTTCCCCGCTTCTTGCGGCTCGACGAGCACGATGCGCAGACTCATCGCGCCAACCGCAGCACGTCTTCGAGCATGCGATCGACGTGGGCGCGCGTCGTCCGCGGGTTGATCATCGTGACGCGCAACACGCGCTGTCCTTTCAATACCGTCGAGGTGATCCAGGCCGTGCCGCCGCGGATCAGCTTCTCGCGGATCGCGTGGTTCACCTCATCGCCGCTGCGATGGCGGAAGCAGAAGATGTTCAGCTCCGGCTCGTGCATCGCCTCGAGCTCCTCGATCTCGTTCACGCGCTCGTACAGGTACCGAGTCACGTCCGTGACGCACTCGATCGCCTCCGCGAAAGGTCGCGGGCCGTGCATGCGGAGGGAGAGCCAGAGCTTGATGGCGTCCGCGCGCTTCGAGCACTGGATCGTCATCGCGCCGAGGTTTTCGGCTTCGCGCTCGGCGTGGAAGAGATAGGGCGCGTCGGCCTGGAACGCACGGCGCAGCCAGATGCCGTCGCGTACGAGAACGGCGCCGAGCGACACCGGCATCCACAGCATCTTGTGCGGATCCCACGAGAGCGAGTCGGCGCGATGCAATCCCTTCGCGAGCGGCGCGAGGCGTTCGCTCAACAGAACCGACGCGCCATGCGCGGAGTCGACGTGGAGCCAGGTGTCGTGCCGATCGCGCAGGTCGGCGATCGCCTCGAGGTCGTCGAACGCGCCGGTCGCCGTGGAGCCGGCCGTCGCGACGATCGCCATCACGCGATCGCGTTTCGCCAACTCGCGCGCGAGCGCATTGACGCTCATGCGATGGTGGTCGTCGGTCTCGATCTTGACGACGTCTTCGAGGCCCATGATCGCTGCGGCGCGGGCCATCGAATAGTGGGTGTCGGCCGAGACGAGCACTGCCCCGCTCCCCCGCTTCGCCCGCGCGGCGAGGAGCGCCGTGAGGTTCGCCGCCGAACCGCCCGACACCATCGTGCCTTCCGCCTCTTCGCCGTAGCCCGCGAGCGTCGCGAGCCACCGCACGATCTCTTTCTCGATGACCGTCCCGATCGGGCTCATCTCGGAGACGGCCGTCGACTGGTTCAAGGTCGAGATCAAGAGGTCGCCGAGGATCGCGATGGGCGACGGCGGACAGACCTGATGGCCCATGTACGACGGATGATGAAGCTGGATCGACTTCTCTGCGACGAGCCGCGCCAGCTCGATGCCGTCCGCATGCGGCAGGTCGAGCCGCACCATGCGCCGCAAGTCTTCCGCTGGCGTCCAGTCGACGACCGGCCGCTCATCGACCCGCTCGACGTGATCGAAGAGGAAGTCGACCAGGTCATGCGCAAACCGGCGGGTGGTGGAATCGAAGGACGGGATCGACATCGCGAGGGTTGGGGATTGTAACGCCCGCAGACGTAGGGCCGGCTCTCCAGCCGGCCGCAGTCAACAACGATGCGGCGGGCAGCGCCCGCCGCGACCGTATTTCATTGGGCCGGCTGGAGAGCCGGCCCTACGTTTCTCCTACGCGTCGGCGTCGCCCATCAAATCATCCAGATCCAGCACCGGGTTGAACTGGCTGATCACGCGGGCCCACGCCTCGACGTACTTCTCCCGCGGCACGCGCCACCGCCGTGGGAACTCCTCGGCGTCGGGGGCGTCGGCTTCGAAGATGTAGATCCAGCCGTCGTGCTCGAAGATCCGGATCCGCCACGACTCGTCCTCGTCCTCGAAAGGATCGGCGAGCGTGCCGAGGGGGACGTCGGCAGGGACGAAGTGGCGCAGATCGCGGTCGGCGTTTTCCCAGGCCGGGAACCACGCCACGCGGCGGTCGTTGCTCGTCAACTCCACGTGGCGGTCGAGGACCTCCACGCGGAAGTTGTCGGCAACAGGGATCGAGGCGAAATCAGTCGTTGGATTCAATGCGGTAGTTCGGCGCTTCCTTCGTGATCACCACGTCGTGGGCATGCGACTCGCGCAGGCCGGCGGTCGTGATGCGCACGAACTGCGCCTTCGTCCGGAGGTCGTCGATGTCTTTCGAGCCGGTGAGCCCCATGCCGGAGCGGAGGCCGCCGACGAGCTGCGGGATCATCGCCGAGAGCGAGCCCTTGTACGGTACCTTCCCCTCGATGCCTTCCGGCACGAGCTTGGCCACGTCGTCGTTGTCTTCCTGGAAGTAGCGGTCCTTCGAGCCGGCCTGCATCGCGCCGATCGAGCCCATGCCGCGGTAAGCCTTGAACGTGCGGCCCTGGTAGAGGATCGTCTCGCCCGGCGCCTCGTCGGTGCCGGCGAAGAGCGATCCGATCATCACCGTGTGCGCGCCGGCGGCGAGCGCCTTCGTCACGTCGCCGGAGAACTTGATGCCGCCGTCGCTGATGAGCGGCACGTCGTACTTCTCGGCCGCTTTGGCGCACTCCATGATCGCAGTGATCTGCGGCACGCCGGCGCCGGCGATCACGCGCGTCGTGCAGATCGATCCCGGTCCGATGCCGACTTTGATCGCATCGACTCCGAGCTCGATCAGATCGCGCGCGCCTTCATACGTCGCCACGTTGCCGGCGATGAGCGGCGTGCCGGGATAGAGCTTCTTGAACTGCCGGATCGTATCCATCACGCCGCTGGAGTGCGCGTGCGCGGAGTCGATCACGATCACGTCCACTTTCGCGTCGATGAGCGCGCGGGCGCGTTCGAGGCCGTCCTTGCCCACGCCAATCGCCGCGCCGCAGCGAAGGCGGCCGAGGGAGTCTTTCGCGGCGTTCGGGTAACGGAGCTTCTTCTGGATGTCTTTGACGGTGATGAGGCCCTTGAGGTCGCCGTTCGCGTCGACCACGAGGAGCTTCTCGATGCGGTGCTGATGGAGGACTTCCCGCGCCTGCTCCAGCGTCGTCCCGACCGGCACGGTGACGAGATCCTCTTTCGTCATCCGTTCGGAGATGGGGAGGTCGAAGCGGGTCTCGAAGCGGAGGTCGCGGTTCGTGAGGATGCCGACCAGCTTCCCGTTCGCATCCGTCACCGGCACGCCGCTAATCTTGTACTTGCCCATCACCTGCAGCGCCTCGGAGATCCGCTGCCAGGGCCGCATCGTCACGGGATCGACGATCATCCCCGCTTCCGAGCGCTTCACCTTGTCCACTTCCTCGGCCTGCGCTTCCATCGGCATGTTCTTGTGGATGACGCCGAGGCCTCCCTGCTGGGCCATGGCGATGGCGAGGCGCGCCTCGGTCACCGTGTCCATGGCGGCGGAGAGGATGGGGATGTTCAGGCGGATGTCGCGGGTGAGGCGGGTGGAGACGTCGACGAAGTTGGGATGGAGGTCAGAGCGGGAGGGCTTGAGAAGGACGTCGTCGAAGGTGAGGGCCATGGGCACCTCGGCAAAACGTTCCGAGGGAAGGGGCGACGCCGGCCTCTCCACCTCGCGAAGATCGATCCTGCCAATTACCGGAATCTCGTCTCGCAGCACTCTTTCGTCGCTCATGTCCGCCCCTTTTGGGGAGTATAGAACAGGGGTCATAGCATCGGAATTGCAGCGCCTTTTCCGCGTCGTACTATGTTGGGAGCCCATGCGTTTTACGATTGAACAGCGCCATCTGACGGACATCAACGGGAAACCGATCGCAGCCGAGAACAACGTTTCGTTTCATCTTCGGGACGCCGAGACCGCGGAGAGCGCGGTGCGCGACTTCGTGTCCAGCGACGGCGGAGAGATCATCGGGAACATGCTGAAGTTCCCCGGCTTCCAGGCGGTGGCGACCGTGCGGCGGACGAGCGGCGTTTACACGCTGCAGGTGACGCCCACCAGCCAACAGTTCGAGGCTCCCTGACGTACTCTTCCCAGTCATGATCGTGTTCGGCCTCGCGATGATCGCCTTCGCGCTCGTCTACCTGGCGGTGCTCGCCGGATCGGCGGTGGTGGCGGTAGTGGTGCTCTCAGCATCGCTCGTGGCGCTCTTCTTCCGAGGGTTTCGCGCTGCCGGCGTTGCAACGCTGATCGTGGCCGCGACCGCCGGCGCGGCCGGCGCCGCGGTGTATGCGGCGGTGGTGACCGGCTTCGAGCACGAGATCACCAGCACCGGCCTGACGCTCTCCGCCATGGTCGCGTTCGCCTGGGGTGGACTGGCGGTGGCGCTGCTGTCGGGTGGGATGACGGCGTTGCTCGCCGGGTGGCGCGGGCGGGTGGGAGAGCGGGTGCGAGCCTACTTTCGGCGCGGCGCGGTGTCTCTCGGAGTATGGCCACCGGCAAGTTCAGGACCCGTGAGTGGGTGAATGACATCGCGGCGGGCACGCTCGCGTGTCTCATCAGCGGAGGGATCGGCGCGTACGTGATCGCCGACCCGTTCATCGGGCAGACGATCACCACCGCCGGGCTCGTGGGATTCATCGCCGGGCTGGTCAATGAGCCGATCCGCCACATCCTGAACCTGCGGCCAGATTCCGACTCCTCCAGGAGGCAGCCATGACTTCGACGAGCTCCCTCGTCACCGTTCTCATCTCCGCCATCGCCGCGTCGCTTCTCGCGACCGGACTGCTGTTCGCGATGGGCGCGATCGTCACCGGCGTTCAGGGCACGAGCCTGGCGCAGCTCTACATCGAATACTTCCCGGTGTTTCGCGGAGCCGGCGTTCCGACGCCCCGGCCGCAAGGGCTCTCGGCGATCGTGATCGCCTACTCGCTCGTCTCGGCGCAGCTCGCCATCAGCATCCGCCGCGCGCTCGCCAACCGTTAGCTACTTCGCGGCAGCCAGAGCCTGTCCCAGCTTCGCCACGTCCTCATCGCCCGGACGCGCTTTCTGCAGCGCGGCGAAGCGGGTGCGGGCCTCGTCGAAGCGGCGAAGCTCGGCGAGGATGATCACCTCGTTGTACGTCGCCTGCCACTGATCGGGCGTCAGCTCCTGCACGCGCTGGAACTCGCTCAGCGACTTCTCCAGCTGCCCCATCTGTTTGTAGCAGATGCCGAGATCGGTGCGGACGTTCGCGTCTTCGCGGACGGCGACGGCGCGTTCGTAGTACTGCGTCGCCTGATCGAACTTGCTCACATCCATGTACATGTTGCCCAGCTGGACGAGCGCGTCGAAGTTCTTCGGGTCAGCCGTGATCTGTGCCTTCAGAGCCGCGAGCTGACGTTGCACCTCGGCCATCGGCGGGCCGTTCGGCGCTCCTCCAGCCGCGCCGGATGCGGCGGGCGCCGACGGCATCCCCTCCGCCGTCGCGGGCTGCGGCGCTTCCGCCGAGGCGGCGGGTTGGGCGGAGGCGGCGGAGACGCGGCTGACCATCGGGCCGATCGTCGTACCGCCGACGATCAGGCCGAGGACGAGGCCGCCGATGAGAAAGATGAGGTTGTCGCGGGTCACGCCGGGAGTCTAGGAGCGTGCGCCGCCGAGGTCAACAAAGCCTCTCCTCGCGACATGTAGGACCGGCTCTCCAGCCAGCCCGATGACGTATGGACGCCGCGGGCGCGGCCCGCCGCATCGTTCTCGACTGCGGCCGGCTGGAGAGCCGGCCCTAGGTTCGTCCATGGAGCTCGGCCGTCAACCCCCTCGGATGATCTCCTTCAACATCTCATCCTGCAGGTGATAAACGGCGTAAACGCCGGTGTGATAGCGGTTGAAGAGGAACGAGAACGCGTAGACCTTCCCGCTCTGCGCGTGCACGTAGCCGGACAGCCCGACCACGCCCGCGATGTAGCCGGTCTTTGCGTACACCTGGCGCGCGTAGGGCGGCGTGCGGAGGCGATGGCCGAACTTCGAGTCGGGATCGCCCGTGTACGGCAGCGAGCTGACGAAATCCTCGCGCCACGGGCTCTTCCACATGTACCGGAGCAGATGGATGAACGCGTTGGCCGAGGCGCGGTTGTTGCGGGACATGCCCGAGCCGTCGGTCTGGCTGTACTCCGTCGCCGGCACGCCCACCTTCGACGTCAGCCAATCCGTCACCGCCTCGGTGCCGGCGGCCCAGGTGCCTGCCTGCCGCGTCTCGGCGCCGATCATCTTCACGACCTGCTCGGCGTAGTGGTTCTGGCTCTTCTTGTTGACGACGTAGACCAGCACGTTGAGCGGCGTCGAATGCTGCGCCACCTGGCGCCAGTCCGGGCGCGCGTCTTTCGGCGTGATGATGATCTGCCCCTGCACGTTCACGCCGCCGCGGGCGAACGTCTCGCTCGTGACGCTGGCGAAATAATGGATCGGGTTCTCCACCGTCACGAAAACCTCGGTGGGGCCGGTCCGGGCCGGAACGCCGCCGCGCACGATGATGGTGTTCGAGTTGCGTTGCCGGGTGATGAACGGCAGCCCGCGGCCGGTGACGCAGGTGTTCTGGACGCCGAGGTAGGTGGTGGGCGGCTCGAACTGGACGACGCAGGGCTTGCCCGCCTTGCCCGGGAGCACGCGCACCTGCACGCAGCCCTCCTGCATCGAGAACGCCGAGACCGGCGCCTCGTACCAGTTCACGAGCTGGTCGATGGGCCACGTCGGGTGGATGTACTCGGTGTCGAAGTAGCCGTACTCGAAGACGAGATTGCCGCTGACGGTCTTGATGCCGGCGCGTTTGAGATCGGCCGTCCATTCATCGATGACCGCCGTGGCGCGGCCATCATGGAAGCGCCCACCGATCGTCGGATCGCCGCGGCCGACGACTTTCACGTCGCCTTCGAGCGTACCGTCCGGCCGGACGTTGCCCCGCACGAAGACCGCGGTCGTGATTTGGAACGTCGGCTTGAGCAGGTCGATCGCCGCCGCGGTCGTGAACAGCTTCATGTTCGACGCGGGAGCGAGCGGCTGATGCGGATTGCGCTCCGCGACGACGCTGCCGGTCTCCAGCTCCACGATCTGGATGCTCGCGTCGGAGCTGCGCGCGACGCTGCCGTTCACCAGCGACGCGAGCCGCTCGCCGAACGAGCCGCCCGTCGCCGTCTCCAACGGCGGCGCAGGCGCGGCCTTGCGTTTGGCCGGAGCCTTGGCCTTGGACGTAGTCTTTTTCTTCGGGGCGCTGTGAAGAGGGGTCGGGGAAACGAAGAGGGCGGCCAGAACGGAAACGGCGACCGCGAGCGCTCGCGTGCGTCGAAGGATCATCAGATGGTGAGAATACCTTTCCGGGCGCCCGCCCGTGCAAGTTCAGTGCACTTGTTGCCCGTCGGTGTCATCCCGACTCGCGGATCCGTACCGATCTCGCGCGGGGTCTGAAGGTACGGATCCTTCGCTCCGCTCGGGACGACACTGCACGGACGCTGTCATCCTGAGCCGCGAAGACGGCGAAGGATCTCCTGGCGCGGGCGACGAGCGCACATGCCGGGAGATCCTTCGCTGCGCTCAGGACGACACTGCACGGACGCTGTCATCCTGAGCCGCGAAGACGGCGAAGGATCTCCTGGCGCGCGCGACGAGCGCCCATGCCGGGAGATCCTTCGCTGCGCTCAGGATGACACTAGAGCCGGTCGTGCGGCGGAGGGAACGCGAGGCGGATCCGTTCCCGCAACACGGCCGGGCAACGGCGGCGCAGCTCCGTCACGATCTGCTCCCGCGCATAGCGCCGGCTGAAGTGCGTCAGCAGAATCACCTTGCTCTCGAATCGCTCAGCGAACTCCGCGATGTCGTCGAAGTGGATGTGCCGGTACTTCTGCGCCGGCTCCTGATGCCCATCCTCCACATACGAGCACTCGATCATCAGCACTTCGGTCCGATAGAGCGCATCGCATTGCTCGAGGATCCCGCGGTCGGTGTCGCCGGTGTAGAAGAGCAGCGGCACCTCGGTTTCGTCGGCGATCTCCACGCCCTCCGTTCGCAGCTTCGCCAGCCGTTCGCCGCTGATGCCAGCGAATTGCGGCTTGAGCCGATGCCGCCGTTCGACGATCTCGTATGCATTCGCCGGCACGCGATGCGTCGCGCGATGCGTCCGCACGAAGTGGTTGCGGCTCACGTGCGCCACGTCGCCCGGCGCGAGGCCGACCAGCTCGACGTCGTACGTCGCGCCTTCGAGCCGCTCGTGAATCGCCATCAGCAACCGGGAATCCTCCAGCGCCTCGGCCGGGAGGTAC
>JAFAVZ010000470.1 GCA_019242175.1 Acidobacteriota bacterium | reverse complement strand
GGTCGCGGCGGGCGACGCCCGCCGCATCATTCTTGACTGCGGCCGGCTGAGAGCCGGCCCTACGTGATGACACGCGACTTCGATTTGATAACCTTTCCGCACGTTGTCCGAAAACGAACAACGGTTGCGTCGCCAGAATCAGGTGCTCGTCGACCTGGCCATGCGCCAGTCGATCCACGGCGGGAATCTGATCGCGGCGTTGCGTGACCTGACCGAAGCAGCCGCCGCAACCCTCGACGTCGAGCGCGTCGGCGTCTGGTTTTACACGCCGGATCGGAAGGCCATCCGTTGCGTGGAGCTGTACGAGCGTTCGGCGCGCATCCACAAATCGGGCTTCGAGCTCTGCGCCGACCAGCACGCCTCGTACTTCGCCGCGCTCGAGCTGGAGCGCACGATCGCCGCCTTCGACGCCCGCCGCGATCCGCGCACGTCGAGCTTCAGCGGCATCTATCTCCAGCCGAACGGCATCACCTCCATGCTCGACGCTCCCATCCGCCGCCTCGGCATCATGCGCGGCGTCGTCTGCCACGAACAGGTCGGCATGCAGCGTTGGTGGACGCAGGAAGACGAGAGCTTCGCCAGCTCCATCGCCGACCTCGCCGCGGCCGCCATCGACGCCTCGGAGCGCAGGGAAGCGCAGGAATCGCTGCAACGCCGCGTCGACTTCGAGCGCCTCGTCTCCAACATCTCGACGCACTTCATCAACATTGCACCCGAGGAGGTGGATGAGGCGATCGAGGAGGCGCTGGCGGCGATCGGGCGGTTCACCGGCGCGGACCGCGCGCACGTGATGCAGCTCGACGAAACGCGCCGCCTCGGCACGATGACGCACGAGTGGTTCGGCGAGGCGAGCGGACCGCGGAAGCAGGTGATGAGCAACATCCCGATCGCCGCATTTCCGTGGACGTACGCGACGCTGGAATCGGGACAGAACATCATCGTCCGCACGCTCGACGACATGCCGGCCGATGCGATCGCCGAACGGCAATTGCACGAGAGCTTCGGGACGAAGTCGGTGCTCGCCGTGCCGATGATCGTCAACCGCAAGCTCGTCGGCTTCGTCGGGATCAACTTCACGCGCGCCGTCGGCAATTGGTCGGATGATGCAGTGGCGCTGTTGCGCATCGTCGGCGAGATTTTCATCGGCGCGTTGGAGCGCATGCGCGCGTTGCGTGCCTTGCGCGCGAGCGAGCTGCGCCATCGTCTCCTCTTCGAGCGCAATCTTGCTGGCGTTTACAACAGCGCGCCGGATGGCCGCATCCTCGACTGCAATAACGCGCTCGCGCGCATGCTCGGCTTCGACTCGCGCGAGGAGCTGATGCAATACAACGCGCGCGATCTCTACGTCGACCCGGAGGAGCGCGATCGTTTCTCGGAGATCGTGCGCGAGCGCCGTTCGGTGGCGAATCTCGAGGCCCAGATGCGCGGCAAAGATGGCCGCGGCGTGTGGCTCCTCGAATCGGTCCACGTCGTGACCGGCGCGGACGGCACGGAGTCGTTCGAGGGCACGGTCATCGACATCACCGACCGCAAGCTGGCCGAGGAGGCGCTGCGGGAGAGCGAGTCCCGCTATCGGTTGATGGCCGAGAACTCGACGGACATGATCACCCGCACGAACTACCACGGGCTCCTGCTCTACACCTCGGATGCCGTGCGCCGCCATCTCGGTTTCGAGCCTGGCGAGATGATCGGCCGTTCGATCTACGACTTCATCATCGAGCGCGATCACGAGGAGGTGCGCAAGTCGACGTCGCAATTGCCCGCGACGTTCCGCTACTGCGCGCGGCGCAAGGACGGCACCGCGGTGTGGTTCGAGACGACGAGCCGGGCGATCGTGACTCCGGAGACGCGGCGCGTGCAGGAGATCATCTCCGTCTCCCGCGACATCACCGAGCGCCGCGCGGCCGAGGAACGGATCGAGTATCAGGCTTACCACGATGCGCTGACCGGCCTGCCGAACCGCGCGTTGTTCCGCGATCGGTTGACCGTTGCGCTGGCGCACGCGCGTCGGCTCGAAAGCCTCGTCGCGGTGATGTTCCTCGACCTCGACAGCTTCAAATTCGTCAACGACACCCTCGGCCACTCCCTCGGCGACGAGTTGCTGAAGGTGATCGCCGGCCGCCTGCTCGCCGTGCTGCGCGAGGAGGACACGATCGCGCGCATGGGCGGCGACGAGTTCACGATCCTCATCGGCGATCTGCGTTCGCCCGATGACGCGGCGAAGATCGCGCACAAGCTGATCGACGCCGTCGCCCAGCCGGCGCGCATCGAAGGCCACGAGCTGTTCATCACGACGTCGATCGGCATCGCTCTGTATCCGAACGACGGCGACTCGGCCGAGGCGCTGCTGAAGAATGCCGACAACGCGATGTATCGGGCGAAGGAGGCCGGCCGGAGCTCCTACCAGATGTGCACCGCGGCGATGAACAGCCGCGCGCTGGAGCGGCTGTCGATCGAGACGTCGCTGCGCCGCGCGCTCGAACGCGACGAGCTCGTGCTGCATTACCAGCCGCAGGTGCGGCTCGACACGCGGGAAGTCGTCGGCCACGAGGCGCTGCTGCGCTGGAACCGCCCCGGCCACGGCCTCGTATCACCGGCGACGTTCATCCCGATCGCGGAAGAGACGCGGCTCATCGTGCCGATGGGGGAGTGGGTCGTGCGCGAGGCGTGTCGCCGCGCCGTGGCGATGCCCGGCATCCGCATGGCCGTGAATCTCTCGCCGCGCGAGTTCCAGCATTCGGATCTCCGAAAGATGATCGCGGCGGCGCTCGAGGAGTCCGGCCTCGATCCGCATCTGCTCGAGATCGAGATCACGGAAAGCACGGCGATGATCAACACCGAACGGACGCTGACGACGCTCCGCGGACTGCGCGAGATGGGTGTGCGCATCGCGATCGACGACTTCGGCACCGGCCACTCGTCGCTGAATTACCTGCGCAGCTTCCCGATCGACAGCGTGAAGATCGACCAGGCATTCGTGCACGAGATTGACGAGAGCCGCGGCGGCCGCGCGATCGTCTCCGCGATCATCGCCATGGCCCACGGCCTCTCCCTCCGCGTGACCGCGGAAGGCGTGGAGACCGAGGCGCAGGCCGCGTTTTTGGCAGAGGCGGGGTGTGAGGAGGTGCAGGGGTTTTTGTTCGGGCGGCCGGAGTAAGGACTTAGGGCGCGATCACCGAACGAGCGAAGATCTTCATCAACCGAGGGAGCCAAGTGGTGCGGCTTCCGAAGTCTTGTCGCTTCCCTGATGATCAGGAAGAGGTACTCAGCGCCCGCTCTCTAAGTCGATCGCCGAAAGAAGGATCCGTTTGCGTGAAGCCGGATCCAGGCTGGACACGGACACCGTGAGCTACGCGCTGTGCAAGCGTTCTTGTTCGGGCAGACGGGGTAAAATCTGAAGATGGAACGCAATCGCGACGTCGTTCACAGCGACCCGGAGATCATGAGCGGCACTCCGGTTTTTGTAGGGACGCGCGTTCCTGTCCACAACTTGTTCGACTACCTCGAAGCGGGCGATTCGTTGGACAGGTTCTTGGCGTCTTTCCCTTCCGTCACGCGCGAACAGGCGATCGCCGCGTTGGAGATTGGGAAGGAAGCGGTGACCGACCTTGCGAGTGTTGATTGACGAGTCGCTGCCTGTAGAGATCGCAGCAGAGCTTCCCGGCCACGATGCCGTGACGGTTCATTCGCAGGGATGGCTTCGGCTCAAGAACGGCGTTCTTCTGCGTGCTGCTGTAAGTGCCGGTTTTGTCGCGCTGCTCACGAGCGATAGCAAGCTGCGTCATCAACAAAACCTCTCCCGAATCGGAATCGGCGCGGTTGTAGTCACACGCGTTCGGAATCGCATCGAAGATCTGAGACCGCTGGTCCCGGAGATTCTTGAAGCGTTGGCGCGGATCCAGCCCGGCGAGGTGATCGAAGTCTACGGTCGGAGTGGCCGCTAAGACGAAGCGCCCGTCCCCGCTCCCTGCCCTCCCGCCCGCGTCGCCTGGGCCCAGCTGCTGTTCTCCTTCGAGATCAGGCTTTCCACGCGGTTCACGAAAAGCTGGAACGGGCGGTCGGCGTCGTAGGGCTCGGACTTCGTCAGGTACATGTACTTCTCGTGGCGGAGCGATTCGCACGTGTTGCGGTACTCCGACCAGCGTTCCTGCATCTGGAAGAGGCTGAGGAGGCCGGCGCCCACGGCGAGCACCACGCCGATCACGCCGATCGTGATGCGGATGTTGAACGAGTCGGCGGAGTACGGCGTCAGGAAGGGGAGCGTCGCGGCGCCGACGATCTCGGTGATGCGCAGCGCCTTGAATCCGCGTTGCGCCGATCTGCTCTTGCCGTCGTACCAGGCGATCTGTTCGTCGACGCGTTCCTTCAGGTATTCGGCTTCGTCCATCACGGCGAGATCGTACACCGGCGTCGGCGCCGACTCACCCCTCCCGTGACGCCCGTCACACCGCCCGCCCCTTTCCCTTCCTCCGCCATCTTTTCGCCATGAACCGCCGTTACACTTCGGTGCATGAAGCGTTACGTCGTGGCCGTCCTTTGTCTGCTCGCCCTTGCCGCGCAGGGCCAGAACAACAACAAGCTCTCCATCGTCTCCGCCGGGCCGGTGGGCGAAGTCGCCAAGCTCGCCGAGGCGAATGAGGTTCGGGTGGTTTTCTCCGAGCCGATGGTCGTCGTCGGGAAGATCCCGGCGACCTTCACGCCGCCCTGGTTCAAGATCGAGCCGGCAGCGGAGGGAGCGTTCCGGTGGTCGGGCACGACCACGTTGATCTTCACCCCGAAGTCGTTGCCCTTCGCCACGAAGTACACGGTCAGCATCGCCCCGTCGGCCACGAGCATCGCGGGCAACAAGCTCGATCAGGCGTACCAGTTCTCCTTCGTCACGCCGACGATCCGCTTGAAGAACGTCGACTGGTACCGCAAGGGCGGCTACGACTCGCCGATCGTCATCGGCCTGCGCTTCAACCAGCCCGTCGAATCCGCGGTCGTCGTGCCGCACTTGCAACTGCGCACCGTCGCGCATGAGTACAAGCAGCCGGAGATTCCGGACGCCGGCCAGGAACGCCTGCAGAAGCTCGACCCGCAGGCGCTCGAGGCGTTCAAGGCGAAAGCCGCGAAAGCCGCCGCCGCGGCGGCGTCGAATGGGCAGCCGGTGTTGTCCTTCATCGCCACCGACTGGAACAAAGAGCGGCTCAAGCCGGGGAAAGACCTGGTCGTCGTCGAGACGAAGCCCGGCGTGCAGCCGGACACCAACCTGCAGGTCTATCTCGACAGCCAGCTCGCGAAAGGCACGAGTATCGCGAGCGGCCAGGAGCAGCAGTTCACCATCGAGCTCGGGCCGATGCTCTTCATCGACAGCCCCGATTGCCTCACCGAGTGCGATCCGGAGGGCGGCAACTACTTCAACTTCCGCACGCGCATCGGCGCCGACTTCGCGAAGATGTTGAAAGCGGTCAGCGTCACGGACATCACCGATCCGGCGAAGGAAGTCGTGTTGAAGCCGACGCCGGTCGCGAACCGCGAGGTCAACACCGCCTGGGGCTTCAGCCTCGACGACCTCGGTTACTCCGTCGTCCCCGCGCACAAATACGCCGTCCGCGTCGATCCGACGCTGGAGATGGCCGACGGCCAGAAGCTCGGCTACACCTACATGGCCGTCCTCGACTACTGGCACCGCAGCGCGTTCATCAGCTTCGGCGACGGTCACGGCGTGTGGGAATCGACCGGCGGCCCGCAGCTGCCGTTCCACGCCCGCAACTACAAGAGCGTGAAGCAGTGGCTCGCGCCGCTGAAGATCGAAGACCTGATGCCGACCGCCATCGCGTTCGAGGAGAACGGCGCGAACCAGCCACCGCCGAATGCGAAGCCGACCGACCGCACGCTGAAGCCGGCCACCGACAAGATCCAATCCTACGGCTTCAACCTCAAGCCCGCCCTCGGCGAAGACAACATGGGTCTCGCCTGGGCCGCGGTGCAGGAAGGGACGCCGATCGCGAAGTCGCGGCCGTACGGCGGCGAAGAAGGGCAGATCAAGGCCACGGTCGTCCAGGCGACGAACCTCGGCATCTCCGTGAAGGACTCGCCGCAGAACACGCTCGTGATGGTGACGCGCCTCGACAACGCGCAGCCGGTCGCCGGCGCGTCGGTGTCGATCCGCAATCGCGACAACAAAGTGATCTGGAGCGGCACGACCGACGCGCGCGGCATCGCGATGGCGCCCGATACCGACATCCGCCGCGAGAAGCCCGACGAGGCGGAGTACGACGAGTCGTGGAAGTGGCTTTCCGCGGTCCGCTTCCTCGTCACGGCGGAGAAAGACGGCGACGTCGCGTACGTCGTGAGCAACTGGAACGAAGGCATCCAGCCGTGGGACTTCGGGAGCAACTTCTCCCTGCGCGAAGCGGAGCCGCTGTTGCGCGGCACGGTCTTCCCCGACCGCGGCGTCTACAAGCTCGGCGAAGAAGCGCATGTGAAGGCGATCATCCGCAGCGACACGCCGGGCGGCATGAAGCTGCTCCCGGCGGGCACGAACCTCGACGTCGAGCTGCACGACAGCCGCGATCGCGTGATCGACACGCGCAAGGTCGCGCTCAACGAATGGTCGAGCGCCGAATGGACGGTGCGCATCCCCGAAGATGCGCCGCTCGGCGGCTACTACTTCAAGGCGACGCTCGCCGGCCACCGCGAAGAGATCACGCGGCAGATGCTCGTCGCGGCGTATCGCCGCCCCGAGTTCCGCGTCGATCTCACGATGACCTCCGCCAATCCGATCGCCGGCGCGAAGATCGACGGCAAGATCTCCGGGCGCTATCTCTTCGGCGGCGCGATGAACGGCCAGACGGTGCGTTGGACGTACTCGAAAGAGCCGGTCAACGACGTCCCGCCGAAGATCCGCAACAAGTTCCAGGAAGAGCAGTGGGTCTTCCTCGGCTGGGACCAGGAGATCATGGACCAGGGCTCGACGCAGCTCGAGCAGAAGGAAGACCTCAAGCTCAACGCGCAGGGCGACCTCAAGCTCTCGTTGGCGACGGACAAGGCCGCGGGCTGGCCGTACGACTACAAGCTCGAGGCCGAGGTGACGGATGTTTCCCGGCAGGCGATCGGGAACCGGACGGCGATTCGCGTCCATCCCGCGCCGTGGTACATCGGCCTCTCCAATCCGCCGTACTTTGCCGACACGCAGAAGGGCCTCGATACGCAGGTCGTCGCCGTGACGCCGGAGGGCGTCGCGACGGCGGGCGTCGATGTGAAGCTCGAGCTCTTCCAGCTGCAGTGGGTGAGCGCGCGCAAATCCGAGGGCGGCGATTTCTACGAGTGGGACGGCGAGATCAAGAAGGTGCCGGCCGGCTCGTGGAACGTCACGACCGGCGTCGATCCGGTCGCGCAGCACATCGCGATCAAGAATGGCGGCGAGTACGAACTGCTCGCGACGGCGACCGACAAGTCGGGACGCTCGACTCATACGCGCGTGGGCTTCTACGCCGTCGGCGACGGCTACACGTCGTGGCAGCGTTATGACCACAACCGCATCGACCTCGTGCCGGAGAAGAAGCAGTACAAACCGGGCGACACGGCGCGCATCCTCATCAAGTCGCCGTGGGAGAAAGCGACGGGCCTCATCACGATGGAGCGCGAAGGCGTGCGCTCGTCGACGCCGTTCCAGCTGACGTCCACGCAGCAGACCATCAGCGTGCCGATCACCGAGAACGACGTGCCGAACGTCTACGTCTCCGTGCTCCTCGTGAAGGGTCGCTCGAAGGACGGCAGCGCCGACGCCGCCGACCCAGGCAAGCCGGCCTTCCGCCTCGGTTACGTCGAGCTGAAGGTCGAAGACGCGGCGAAGCGTTTGAAGGTCGACGTGAAAGCCGATCGCGACGAGTTCCGTCCCGCGGCGAAGGCGAAGATCGACGTGACGGTGAAGGATGCGGCGACGAAGCCCGTGCGCTCCGAAGTCACGCTTTGGGCCGTCGACTACGGCGTGCTTTCGTTGACCGCTTACCAGACGCCGGACGTGGTGCCGTCGGTTTGGATCGAGAAGGCGCTGCAGGTCGCGACGGAAGACTCGCGCGAGAAGATCGTGAGCCGCCGCGTGCTGACGCCGAAGGGCGCCGATGAAGGCGGTGGCGGCGGACGCGATGCCGGCCCGGGCGTGATGCGCAAAGACTTCCGCGTGCTCGCGTTCTGGCTCGGCTCGATCGCGACGGACAAGAACGGCAAGGCACACACGGAAGTGACGCTGCCGGAATCGCTCACGACGTATCGCATCATGGCCGTCGCCGCCGACAAAACGTCGCGTTTCGGCTTCGCCCAGAACGAGATCAAGGTCAACAAGCCGGTGCTGCTCACGCCGACGTGGCCGCGCTTCCTCGCGGTCGGCGACACCGCGTATTTCGGCGGCGTCGTGCACTCGCAGCTGAAGCAGAAAGGCACGGCGACGGTGACGATCAAGTCGCTCGATCCGAGCCTGCTCGAGCTGACCGGCGAGACGACGTCGAAGGCCGACGTCGCCTCGGGCGGCGCGACGGAAGTGCGCTTCAACGCCAAGGCGAAAGCCGTCGGCAACGCGCGTCTGCAGATGACCGTGACGATGTCCGGCGAGAGCGACGCGTTCGAGGACGTGATCCCGATCCGCGTGTTCGTCACGCCGGAGACTTACGCGGCATATGGCGACACGCAGACGACGGCCAAGGAGACCGTGGAGATTCCGAACGGCACGGTGCCGAACTTCGGCGGGATTCACATCGAGACCGCGTCGACGGCGATGGTCGGTTTGAGTGAAGGCGCGCAGTACCTCGTCGACTATCCGTACGGCTGCGCGGAGCAGCGTTCCTCGGGCGCGTTGGCGCTGATGCTCACCGCGGATCTCGGCGACGCGTTCCAACTGCAAGGCATCGACGCGAAGAACGGACGCAAGACCGCGCAGGCCACGCTCGATCAGCTGCCGAAGTTCCAGTGCGGCTCGGGCGGCTTCACGTACTGGGCGGGCGAGTGCTCGATGGATTCGCCGTACCTCACCGCGTGGGTCCTGCACGTGATGCATCGCGGCCAGAAGCTCGGCTACAACGTCGACAAGACCATGCTCGACAACGCGTACAAGTACCTCGAGACGGAGCTCGGCAAGCCGCGCCCGACGAACGAAGGCTGGTACCCGGCGTACACCGCATGGCAGGCGTTCGCCGTGCGCACGCTCGTGGAAGGCGGCCGCAACGAGGACAGCCATCTCACCCGCCTCGCCGGCTACGCCGACCGCATGCCGCTCTTCGGCATCGCCTGGCTCACCGACGCGATGCTGATGAAGGGCGAGAAGAGCGATCGCCTCACCGATCTGCAACGCCGCCTGACGAACGCCATCCTGCCCGAGGGCGGAACGGCGCATGTGGAGGAGTTGAAGGATCCTTATCTCCTCTACTTCTGGAGCTCGAACGTCCGCACCACCGCCATCGCCCTCGGCACCTTGGTTCGCGGAGGACAGGACGAGCAGTTAGTCAAGCGGATGGTCCGCTGGTTGATGCAGGTGCGCAAAGGCGGCCGCTGGGGCAACACGCAGGAAAACGCGTGGGCCATGGAGTCGCTGATCGACTACTACCGCAAGTACGAGAACGAAGTGCCCGACTTCACGGCGGTGGTCAACCTCGGGACCGACAACGTCGGGCGCGACGTGTTCAAGGGCCGCTCGACGCAATCGGAAGCGCACGACCTCAAGCTGCCCGCGCCGGGCACGTTGCCCGTGACGTTCGCCCGCGACGGCAAGGCCGGGACGCTGTTCTACCTGATGCGCCTCCGCTTCGCGACGACCGAGCCGATCAAGACGCCGCTCGATCAGGGCATCTCCGTGCAGCGCAGCTACGACGGCAAGACGTCGTTCAAGGCCGGCGATCTGATCAAGGTCACGATCACGGTGAAGAACACGAAGGAGCGCCGCTTCGTCGTGGTCGACGATCCGATCCCGGCCGGCACCGAGCCGGTGGAGGCGTGGTTTGCGACGACGGCGAGCGACCTGAAGGAGCAGATCGACTACCAGAACAGCGATCACGAGTCGTGGGCTTGGTGGATGCGGACCGGCTTCGATCACATCGAGCGCCACGACGACCGCGTCGACATCTTCGCCACGCGCCTTGGCGAAGGCGATCACGACTACAAGTACCTGCTTCGCGCGACGACCGCCGGCACGTTCGTGACGGCGCCGATGCACGCGGAGGAGATGTACGAGCCGGAAGTGTTCGGCCGCACGGCGACAGACGTCGTGGAGGTCAAGCCTTGAATGTACGCGGGCGATTCGCCCGCATCGGAGCCGCCGGCCTTCTCGCCGGCGGCTTTTTTCTCGGCAGCTGGATGCGCTTCGGCCCGGTGCCGAAGATCGATGCGGCGCAGTTCACGTCGACGGTGATCGTCGACCGCCGCGGGGAGGTGATTTCCGAGCCGCTGTCGCCGGTCGCGACGCGTTCCGCGTGGCTGACGAAGATCCCCGCGAACGTGCAGCGCGCGACGATCGCGGCGGAGGACCGACGCTACTTCCATCACGGTCCGGTCGAGCTGCGGTCGATCGCTCGCGCGTTGTACTGGAACGTTCGCTCGCATCACACGGTGCAGGGCGGCTCGACGATCACGCAGCAGGTCGCGAAGATGCTGCTCCGTTCGCCCGACCGCAGCCTCCCCGCGAAGCTCCGCGAAGCCGTGTACGCGTATCGGCTGCAGGCGCATCACACGAAGGCGGAGATCCTCGCCCTCTATCTGAATCTCGCGCCGTACGGGAACCAGATCCACGGCATCGCCCGCGCGAGCCGCGCGTATTTCGGCTGCGAGCCAGAAGACTTGACGATCGCGCAAGCGGCGTTCCTCGCGTCTCTGCCGCAACGGCCGAGCGCGTTCAATCCGTTGCGCGATGAGAAGGCCGCCGTTGCGCGGCAACGGCGCGTGCTGGCAATGATGGATCTCCCCACAAACGAACGCCGCGCCGCGCTCGACGAGCGTTTGCGCTTCGTGCGCGGACGCCAGCCGATGCTCGCGCAGCACTTCATCGAGCGCGTGCGCCAAACGGCGAGCGGCTCGCGCATCGAGACGACGCTCGACGCGAAGCTGCAGCGCCAGGTCGCGGGCATCATCAGCGCGCAACGCGACAACCTGCTGCGTCACGGCGCGCACAGCGTCGCGGTCGCGGTGCTCGACAACGCGACGGGCGAGTGGCTCGCCTGGGAAGGCTCGGGCGACTATTTCGGCGACAACTTCGGCGGCGCCATCGACGGCGTCTCCGCGTTGCGCCAGCCCGGCTCGACGCTGAAGCCGTTCACGTACGCGTTGGCCTTCGAGAACGGCTTCACGCCGGCGAGCGTCTTGCCGGACGTGGAGTCGCACTTTCCGACCGCGCAGGAAGGCGTCGTCTACACGCCGCGCAATTACGACGGACGCTTCCGCGGCCCGCTCCGCGCCCGCGCCGCACTCGCCGGCTCCGAGAACGTGCCCGCCGTCGCGTTGCTGTCGAAGCTCGGGACGGCATCACTGCTCCGCCTCCTCCACGACGCCGGCTTCCGCGACCTCGACAAAACCGCCGACTACTACGGTCTCGGCCTCACCCTCGGCGACGCCGAAGTCCGACTCGAGCAACTCGTGGCCGCTTATGCGATGCTCGCGCGCGGCGGCGTGTACCGCGAGCCGACGATGCTCCGCGGCCAACATCCCGCCGCGCAACCGCGCCGCGTGCTGTCGGAACGGACGGCGTTCTGGCTCACCGACATCCTCTCCGACTCGAGCGCGCGCGAGTACATCTTCGGCACCGGCGGCAGCCTCGATTTCCCGTTCCCCGTCGCCGTGAAAACCGGCACGTCGCAGGCGTACCGAGACAACTGGACCGTCGGCTATACGAAGGACGTGACGGTCGGCGTGTGGGTCGGCAACTTCGATCGCATCGAGCTTCGCAACTCGACCGGCGTGACCGGCGCGGGCCCGATCTTCAACGCGGTGATGCTCGCCGCCGCCCGCCCTTCCACCCAACCGCCCACACCGCCGCCCAGCCTCGCGCGCCGCCCGATCTGCGCGCTCTCCGGCCTTCGCCCATCGCCTTCTTGCCCCGCGCTCGAAGACGAGTGGATCCCGCTCGACGCGCCCGCGCAGTTCTGCTCGTGGCATCACCAGGACTGGATCGACTACCCGCCCGAGTACCGCGCGTGGGCGAAGACGCAGGTCGCCTCCGCGCCTCCGACGCGCCACCCGACCGCGCTCAAGGTGACGAGCCCTCCGAACGGCGCGACGTACCTCATCGACCCGACGCTCCGCTCCGAGTTCCAGGCCGTTTACCTCCGCGCGACGAGCACGACACCGCTCACGTGGCACGTCGACGACCGCCGCCTCGGCTCCACGCCCCCCGACGGCTCGCTCGAATGGCCGCTGAAGCCGGGCTATCACACCGTGACCGCGACCGACACCCGCGGCAATCGCGACTCGGTGCAGATTTACGTGAAGTAGTGTGGGGTCTCAGCCGTCTATAGACGTCTCGATGCTGTTTTTGACGCGTGCGAGGGCGTCGCTGAAATTGACGAGCACCTTGCATTGAACCGCGCCCAGCTCCGCGTAAACCTTCGGAAACGCAAAGCCTTTGGCATCCTGACTCACGAAGACTTTGGGACCACCTTGAGTCTCTGCGTCGGCCCGCACAGACGCGAGGACAACGGCGTCTTGCGGAGAGAGCCGAAAAGCGAGTTCATGCCACCTCGCCATCTCGAGGATTTGCTGCGAAAGCGGAATGACGCGACCGCAAGCCGCGACCGCATCAATCGCCTCTTCGAGTCGACGACGGGAGTCTTCGTCGCTGTCGAGCAATGCTCTTGAAAGATCTCTCGATTGTTCGATCAGTCCTCGAAGTGGCTTTGATCGAGAGATCTCGCGGATGTGCTTCTGCAAAGCGGTATGGAACTCGCGGCGATCAGATCGGCGTCTTGCCCATGTTGTCCGGGCTTCGGCAGCGCAAACGGCAGGCAGCGCCAGCGTGATTTTTCCGCTGTTTCCCAACGCGACGAGCGCCTTGCAGCTATCGCACCCTTCCTGAAGGTATGCAAGCTCCAACAGGAAATTTGTTTCGACGTAAACGATCACGCTGCTATGTTCGCGCGAACTTCGCCATCTCGTACGGATTGAGCGAGTCCGGTCTCCTCCAGCCAACGATCGTTCGTCGAGTCGGCCAGTGTTCCGCCTACAAGATCGAAGAGCCACATCTCGATCAGCATTTCGAAGCCGCCCTCGCTCAACTGGTCGAGACTTGTGTGCAGCCCGGTGAGATAAGGACGTAGTACGGAATCGGTAGCAACTTCGAAGTCTGGAGCTCCCGCGTCCGGAGCAGGGTTCCGCCAAAGGTAGAGGTGGTTGCGAAGCGCGAGGAGGAAATACGGGGATGTCGGCACTCGCGCGTGAACGAAGAGGTTTCGAAGAAAGCGTGAGGCCCATTCCGGAGACGGGGCCGGCGTATTCGTGGCTTCCACCAGAAGCCGAATCCCTTCGCCGGGCTTCTCGACGGTGAAATCAACAGTGGGTCGCGTGTCAGCCATCGTGGTTGGTAATTTTACTCGCCGGCGCGTCATTCCCGAACGAAACCCCGTCCACCCGTGTTCTTGCCTGTATGAAGAACTCGTGGACCGGCGGCGAGGTAGCTGGGCAACCGGTCGGCAATGGTGGAGACAATCTGGCCGTGGCGGTGCACCGCTGCGAAGCCGGGGCGTTCGAACGGCTCATCGAGCACTTCGAGCAGCCGCTTTTCACCTACGCGCACGGCATCCTCCAGAACGCCTTCGATGCGCAGGAAGTCGTTCAGGACGCCATGATGCGAGCCCACCGGGCCCTCACTCGCCAGTACGACGAAGCGCGTTGCGCAGCTCTCGCCCTCCGCCCGTGGCTGTTCCGCACCGTTCGCAACCTCTCGCTGAACAAGCGCCGGGGAAAGCGCGACAAGCTGGAGCAGCCCCTCGAATCCTTCGACGACGGCCGCCTCGGGCCGTTCATCAACAAGCAGAGCTCCGACCTCGAACGGAAGGAGGAAGTCGAAATGCTCAAACGCGCGATGTCCCTCCTCCCGTGCGACGCCCGCGAGCTCATCGTCCTCCGTTTCATGGAAGAAATGTCGTATGCGGAGATCGCCAAGACCATCGGACAGTCCGAGGCGGCGCTCCGCGGGAAAGTGTTCCGGTCGCTGAAGCTTTTGCGAGACGCGCTGGAGCAGAAGGGGGTGGCGTATGCAATGTAGAAATGTGTTGACCCGTATCGACGCGTTCCGCACGCACGAGCTCCCGTCGATGGAAGAAAGCCTCGTCGAGAGCCACCTGAAAACCTGCCGGAGCTGCAACGCCTCGGTGGGCGACGTCGATGAGCTGGCGTCGATGGTCAAGAACCTGACGATCGCGCCGCCG
>JAFAVZ010000512.1 GCA_019242175.1 Acidobacteriota bacterium | reverse complement strand
CGAACGGGATGGCCGCGGCGTCGAGCTCGAGCAGCCTGGCCAGTTCTCCGAGCGGGAGGCGCACCTCGCCATCCACCACGGCGGCGTCGAGGGAGTCGCTGAGCTGCTCGCCATCCACGCGGAGTGCGAGCAGCAGCAGCTCCGGTTCGTCCGCCGCCGCGTGGAGCGCGAGGAGCAGCGCGACCGCCAGGGCGCTAAGGTACAGCCAGCGTGGCGACCGCACGCTGCGAGCCGTTTCGTTCGGAGTCGACATACGACACCTGCAGCGTTCCGTCGCGCAGCGGCGTGCGGAGAGGGAGCGTCACCGACCTTCGCGGCAGTGGCGCGTAGATGGAGAGACCTCGCAGAACCGCCACTTCCTGCGCTTCGCCGCCGCTGGGCGTGAACGTCACGGTGATGTTTCCGTACGTCGAGCAGTTGCCGTCGCGAACGAGCTGGAACGCGACCGCGTCCGCCTTGGCGAGACGCACATCCGCGATCTGGACCGTCGGTGCGGGAATGTCTTCCAGGCGGACGATCACCGGCACGGCGACGCCGTAGATCGGCGTGACGCTGACGCTCATCGATTTGCCGTTCGGCTCCGCCGCCGCGCGCGGAATGGGCGGCTCCCCGTGGAAGAGGAGGTGGAGATAGAGCTCGCCCGCGACCGGCGTGGCGGGCGGCCGCATGCGAACGCGCACCGTCTGCACGACGCGCGGCTGGAGCACCACGCGGCGCGGCGAGAACTGCACGTAGGCATCGGCGAAGGCGTCGGCCGGCTCGTCCGATGCGACGAACGCACCGCTCTCCGTCATGCGCACGTGCGTGACGTCGACGCGATAGGTGGCCGGCGCAGTGCCGGTGTTCATCAGCGTGAGCTCCGCGGTGTGCGTCTGCCGGTCGAGGACGACGCGCGTCGGCGAGACGAGGAGGTCGCCGGCACCGCCCGCCGCGAACGCGGTGCCGGTGGCGAGGGAGAAGAGGAAGAGCAGGAGCGGTCTCATGGCGGCTCCGGACGGAAGTTGGAAGGGCGCCGCACCAGGCGGCCGGCGCCCCTTCCGCCCTCCGACCTAGTACATCACCGTCACCGCGAAGGTGCCGGAGTAGTCGCCCGGAGCCTGGTTCGGCTCCGCGATGATGAGGTACGCGCCGACGCCGACCTCCTGCGTCCCGGACGCCGAGAGCGTGCCGGTGCCCGATGGGTTGCTCACGAAGTTGTTGATCAGCATCGTCTGCGCGCCGTTGGAGATGGTGGCGCTGGCCGGCAGCACGATGGAGTAGCTCAGGTTCGGCTCGCCCGAAACGGTGAACCGCGCGTTGGAGACGTTGCCGGGCAGGACCTCGACGTTGTTCGGGAACTGCTCGCCGTTCGCGCTGATGCCCATGCCGCCGGACGGTCCGGTGATGATGATGCCGAACCCGAGGTCGGCAGTCTTGGTGATGGAGATGGGCTGGATGAAGCGGGCGCTGGCGGTGGCCGTGGCCGTGGCGGAGAGGCCGTCGGCATAGGCAGCGGTGGCGGCGACGAGCGAGACGAGGGAGACGGCGAGAAGGCGTTTCATGGGGAATCCTCCTGAGACGGATGTGCGGCAGATGAGTGGGTGGAAAGCTCGCGCTTTTCCGTTTCTCGGGATCCCGTCCGGAAACGCTCCGGATCGCAGTCGACTAGCCTACCGACGGTAACGGCCCGCGGTTTTTCCACGAGGAAGTAGGTTTCCTGCTGCCGGAGCCAGTTTCGACACCAAAACAAAACGGCCACCTCGACGGGTGGCCGTTTTCGTTTGGAGCGATGGAGCCGGTGCTACGCAGCGCGTTGGAAGATGATCTCCCGGAAGCGCGTCCGGTTCGGGCCTTCGAACTCCACGATCGCCCGCAGCTGCAGAGGCTCACTCGGGTTCAGGCGCGAAATGTTCGTGTAAGCGGTGGCCACCACGCTCAACGTCTTCGACTGGCCGGGTCCGAGCTCCTCGTTGTAGATCCGCGTGAAGGGGCGGATCGTGTACTCGACCATGCTCGGGCTCTCGATCTGCACGCGGCGCACGCGCAGAGGCACGCTGGCGTTGTTCGTCACCATGATGTCGAGCGCAACCGGCGCGGTGTAGCCGGAGCCGAAGAAAATCGAAGGACCCTGCATCTGGACGGCGATGTCCGGCTTCGCCACGCCCGCCGGACGATCCGGCGTCGAGGAACCGCACGCGACGGTGAGAAGGGCTACGAGGACCACGGGAAAGAAGCGGTTTTTCATCTCAGACACCTCACTTTTTGCAACCAGTGCAAGTTAGCCGCCCGCGGCGCCGAGGAAGAAAGAAACGATCAAGAGCAACAGAACCGTTGCCGTGATCGCAACGAATCGCGGGTCGCGTTCGCGCAGGAAAATCCCGACCGACACCATCACCCGCGCCACGGGCGTCGCGATCAGCAGGAGCAGGCCGAGCATCGCGATCCCCTCCCCTTCCCCGTGCAGCGCCGAGCGAAAAACGGCGCCGAGCGAGTGCGGATAGGCGGCCGAGGCGTTCGTCAGCGTCAGGAGCTCCGTGTGGGTCGAGTGGACGAGCGAGTCCTGACGAAAGACCAGCAGCATCCCGATCACCGCCAACGCAGCGCTTGTCGCCACGCCAATCCGCAGCAGGGAGCTGATCAACAGCTCGGCTCTCCACTCGAACTTGTCGTCCATCATTGCAGCCCCTTCACGAGCATCTGCACCGACACTACGAGCAGCACGGCGACGAACAGGATGCGAAGACGCCGCGGCTGCACGCGGCCGAGGAAACGCGCGCCGAGCGTGGCGCCGCCGAGCACGCCCACCGCCACCGGCGCCGCGAGAAACGGATTGATCTGTCCGCGCATGAAGTACAGGCCGGCGCTCGCCGCCGCCGTCACGCCGATCATGAAATTGCTCGTGGCCGAGGAGACCTTCATCGGCAGCTTCATCGCCAGATCCATCGCCGGCACCTTCAGCGCGCCGGACCCGATGCCGAGCAGCCCGCTGGCGATGCCCGCGATGTACATCAATCCCAACCCGACGCCGGGCCGCGCCACGCGGTACTCGCGTTCCCGATCCTGCGCCTCGTCGAAGTACGAGCTATGCAGCGCGAGCCGATCGGCGAGCGCGCTCGGAGGCACGCCGCCCACCGCCGCATGTTGCTTGCGCACCATCGCGATCGCCGAGTACCCGAGCAGCACCGCGAAGAGCAGGAAGAGCCAGCGTGTGTGGAGAAACCCGGCCAGATATGCACCGCTGATCGCGCCGAGCACCGTTCCCAATTCGAGGAACATCGCCACACGAAGGTTGGCCAATCGTTCCCGAACGTACGCCGCCGCGGCGCCACTGGAGGTGGCGATCACGGAGATAATCGACGCGCCGATTGCGAGACGGATGTCGACTCCGAGGAAGAGCGTCAGCGCCGGGACGACGATGATCCCGCCGCCGAGGCCGAGGAGCGAGCCGAGAAATCCGGCGAAGAGCGAGATGGCGAAGACGATCAACACGAAGACCAGGGGCGTCATCAGCTGTCTGTATAGCAGACGGAGTTTTTGCCGTCTGCCCCTGGTTTGACTCACCTTGAGAGAGGAGAAGACCGCCATCCTCGGCGTTCAGCAGCTTCCCGACAGCCGGCGCGCGATTCTCGCCGCCCTGAAGCGGCAGGGATCCGCCACCATCGCCCGCCTCGCGGACGAGCTCCAGCTGACGGGTGAAGCCGTCCGCCAGCAACTCCTCCAACTCCAACGCGACGGCTGGATCGACTCGAAGATCGATCGCGTCGCGCACGAGCGCGGCCGCACCGGCCGCCCCGCCACCGTCTACTCCCTCACCGAAGCCGGCGATCACCTCTTCCCGAAGAGCTACGACGCACTCGGCGTCGCGATGCTGGACGCCGTCACGAACGAGCTCGGCCCCGAAGCCGCGCAGCGGATGCTCGCCCGCGTCTGCGACGACCGCGTCGGTCAGATGGCGCCCGCACTCCGCGGCCTGCCGCTCGCGGATCGCGTGGAGGCGCTGCGCAGCCTTTACATCTTCCAGGATCCGTACATGGAGACGGAGCGCATCGACGACGGCTTCCGCATCATCGAGCGCAACTGCCCGTTCTTCAACGTCGCGATGCGCCGCCCGGCGATCTGCAGCGTTTCCGTCAACGCGCTCACGCGGCTCCTCGGCGTCCGCGTCGTGCGCGAAGAGCGCTTCCAGGACGGCGACAACCGGTGCGTCTTCCGTGTCTACGCGAACCAACCGGTCGACCTCGAGCGCTGGCAGTTCGCGACCGAGCAGTAGTTACTCGATCTCGCTCCCTTTCGCGCCGAGCGCGCTCACCCAAACCGTCTTGATGTTGACGAACTCGCGGATGCCGACTGCGCCGAGCTCGCGGCCGAAGCCGGAGTGCTTCACACCGCCGAACGGCACGCGCGGATCGGAGGCGACCATCGCGTTCACGAACACCATCCCCGCCTCGATCGCGTTCATGAAGCGCTCCGCCTCCGCTTCGTCGTTCGTCCAGACGCTGGCGCCTAGGCCGAAACGGGTGGCGTTGGCGAGGCGGACGGCGTCTTCGAGATCGCGCGCGCGGAACAGCGACGCGACCGGTCCGAACGTCTCGTCGCCGAACGCCGGCGCGTCTTCCGGAATGTTCACCAGCACCGTCGGCGCGTAGAAGTTCCCGCGTTCGCCGACGCGTTTCCCGCCGGTCAACACCTTCGCGCCGGCGGCGACGCTCTCCTCCACCTGCTTCTCCAGATCCTTCACCAGTTGCGGCGACGCGAGCGGCCCGAGCTCGACGCCGTCTTCCATCGGATCGCCGATCTTCAGCGCCTCCATCGCCGCGACGAACTTCTTCTCGAACTCGTCGGCGATCGCCTCGTGCACGATGAAGCGCTTCGCGGCGATGCACGACTGTCCGTTGTTGACGATGCGCGCCTTCACCGCGATCTTCACCGCCTCGGCGAGATCGGCGCTCGGCATCACGATGAACGGATCGCTGCCGCCCAATTCGAGGACGCTCTTCTTGATCTACTTCGCTGCAGTCGACGCGACATTCGCGCCGGCAGGCTCGCTGCCGGTGAGCGTGGCGGCCTTGATGCGCTCATCGTCGAGCAGCGCCGAAACCTGTTCCGCGGTGATCAAGAGCGTCTGGAGCTCGCCATCGACGAAGCCCGCCTCGCGGAACACGTCTTCGATGGCGAGCGCCGATTGCGGTACGTTCGACGCGTGCTTCAGCAGTCCGACGTTGCCCGCCATCAACGCCGGTACGGCGAAACGGAAGACCTGCCAGAACGGGAAGTTCCACGGCATCACGGCGAGCACGGGACCGATCGGCTGGTAACGGATGAACGACTGCTTCGCGTCCGTCTTGACCGGTTCGTCGGCGAGGAAGGACTCCGCGTGCTCGGCGTAGTAGCGACAAACCGTCGCGCATTTCTGCACCTCGGCGATCGCGGCGGAGAGCGGCTTGCCCATCTCCGTCGTGATGAGACGTCCGAGCTCGCGCGCGCGAGTCTCGAGAACCTCGGCGGCGCGCGTCATGCGCGAGGCGCGTTCGGCGAAGGAACGCTCGCGATTCACCGCAAAGGCTGCAACGCTTCTTTGCACCTTCTCCTCGATCTCCGCGCTGCTCAGCGCGTCGAAAATCCGTAAGGTTTCGCCGTTCGTAGGATTCACAGTCGCGATCGACATTGGTCCATCTCTCCGTCAGTGCTAAGCTGCGCGGCCACCACAAAACTGAATAAGGAGCTCCCATGAAACTCGCGAAGCATATTTGCTTCCTTCTGCTCATGGTCTCGATGCCCATCGGCGTCTTCGCCCAGAGCAGCAACGGCTCGGTATCCGGCCTCGTCAGCGACGAATCCGGCGCCGCGCTTCCCGGCGTCACCATGACTGCAACAAACGTGGCCACCGGCGCGAATCGCACCTCGGTCACGAATGACAAAGGACGTTACGAGATCGGCCTCCTGCCGCCGGGCAAGTACGACGTCACCGGCGAGCTCTCCGGCTTCCAGGCCTTCAAGCGGAGTGAGGTGGTGGTCAACGTCGGCACCGACGTCAACCTCAACATCACGCTGCGCGTCGGCGCGTCGGAGACCGTGACGGTCACGGCCGCGGCGCCGCTCGTGGAAACGAGCCGCACGCAGGTGAGCTCGGTCGTGAACGAGAAAGCGATCGAGAACCTGCCGACGAACGGCCGCAACTTCATCGACTTCGTCCTCACCACGCCCGGCGTCGTCAAAGACGTCCGCCTCGGCGACATCAGCTTCGCCGGCCAGCGCGGCACGCTCAACTCGCTCGTCATCGACGGCGCGAACAACGACAACACCTTCTTCGGCCAGGCTCTCGGGCGCACCGGCTCCGGCCGCGCGCCGTACCAGTTCTCGCAGGACGCGGTGCAGGAGTTCCAGGTCAACACGAACGCCTACACGGCCGAGTACGGCCGCGCGGGCGGCGCGGTGATCAACGTCGTGACGAAGTCCGGCACGAACGAGTTCCACGGCAGCGCGTTCGACTTCCTCCGCGACCGCCGCTACAACGCGAACGACTACATCAACACGATCCAGAATCCGCCGCGCGTGAAGGGTCCGTATCACTTCGACCAGTACGGCGCCTCGCTCGGCGGCCCGATCGTGCACGACAAGCACTTTTTCTTCGCCAACTATGACGCGCAGCGCAACGCCGTCGACAACGTCGTGATCCTCGGCATCAACGCATCGCAGGTGCCGACCGATCCGGCATCGCAGGCCGCGTATCAGACGATCCTCGGCCTCGCCGGCTCGTACGACAAGACGCAGAATCAGGACGTCTATCTCGTCAAGACGGATCACGAGCTGTTCTCGAACGACCACCTCTCGCTGCGCTACAACCGCCAGCGCTTCACCGGCGGCAACTTCGAGAACGGCAACTCCTCGAACTCGATCGAGCACACCGGCGACTCGCTCGTCCACACGGACACGATCTCGTTCGTGAACTCGACCGTCTTCAGCGGCGCCGTCTTCAACGAAGTGCGCGGCCAGTACGCGAAGGACTCCGAGCCGGGCCTGGCGAACAGCGCGAATCCCGAGGCGCAGATCAATCAGGGCTCGGTGCGCGTGATCAACATCGGCCGCAACACGTTCAGCCCGCGTGAGACGACGATCAAGCGCAATCAGATCGCCGACACGCTGACGTACGTCCTCAGCAGCCACACGATGAAAGCCGGCTTCGACGTCAGCCGCGACAGCATCCTCAACTTCTTCCCCGGCAACTTCTATGGCTCGTACAGCTTCGCCTCGCTGGCCGACTTCCAGGCCGGCCGGGCGACGAGCTTCCTCCAGGCCTTCGCCGGCCCGGGCACGACCGGACCGGAAACGCATCCGGACATGACCGAGTACGCCGCGTTCGTGCAGGACGAGTGGCAGGTGCGGCCGACGCTGACCGTCACGGCCG
>JAFAVZ010000420.1 GCA_019242175.1 Acidobacteriota bacterium | reverse complement strand
CCGCCGGCGAGGTCGCCGTCGGTGATCAGCTTGATGCGCGCGCCAGCCTCGCGAATCTGGGCGATCAGATCGTGATGGCGTTCGCGGTCGAGCACGACGATCGTCAGCTCATCCACGTTGCGCTTGAACGCCTCCGCCATCTGGTTGAGGTTTTCCTGCACGGAGTTGCCGAGGTTGACGAAGTCGCCGGCGGTGGGACCGACGACGAGCTTGTCCATGTAGACGTCCGGCGCGTTGAGCAGGCCACCTTTCTCGGAGGCGGCGAGGACGGCGATGGAGTTCGCCGCGCCCGTCGCGCAGAGGTTCGTGCCCTCCAGCGGATCGACGGCGATGTCGACTTCCGGATAGATCTCGCCCTCCGTCCAGCCGCGGCCGAGCGGCTCGCCGACGTAGAGCATCGGGGCTTTGTCGCGCTCACCTTCGCCGATGACCACCGTCCCGCGCATCTTCAGGCGGTTCAGCTCTTCGCGCATCGACTCGACCGCGACCTGGTCGGAGTACTTCCTCTTGCCGTAGCCCATCGTTCGTGCGGCGGCGATGGCGGCCTTCTCCGCGACGCGGAGCATTCCGATTTCGAGACTCGATTCCATATGACCCCGAAAGCTTGAAGTTTTTTGCGCGGCGAACTTTAGCAGAAGTACGATCCGCCGGCTTTGAAACGGCGATGGCTTCTCGCGGCGCTGCCGCTGATCGCATACTTTTGGGTCGTCGTGCGCCACGCCGCGTACGCCGTCGGTGGGCCCGACAGCTCGGGCTACATGAACGAGGCGCGGATGTTCGCCGCCGGCCAGCTGAAGGTGCCGGTGACGCCGTTGCAGACGATGAAGCTGCCGATCTCGTTCACGCACTGCTTCACGCCGCTCGGCTTCCTGACGTCGACGAAAGGCCGCATGGTGCCGTCGTATCCGCCCGGCCTTCCGGTGCATTTCGCGATCGCCGGAAAGCTGTTCGGCTGGACGCGCGCGCCTTATGTCCTGGTGGCGCTGCTCGCGACGCTTTCGCTCGTCGTGATGTTCGGCATCGCCCGCGAGCTCGGGCTGTCACGCATCTGGAGCTACGTCGCGGCGATGATCCTCGCCTCGGTCCCGATCGTCCTCTCCTCGGCGGTCCAGCCGATGAGCGACGACGTCGCGATGTTCTGGGCGCTCGTGGCGATGTACTGCGCGCTGCGCTCGCAACGGAATGCTTCGTTCGCGATCTTCGCCGGCATTGCGCTCGGCGTCGGCGTTTGGGTGCGTCCGACGAATCTCCTGCTCGCGTTGCCGATGGCGCTCGCGATGCGTTTCCGCTGGCCGTTGCTTTGGCGCACGGCGGTCGGTGCGCTGCCGATCGGACTCGCGCTCGCGTGGTACCAGAAGGTGCAATTCGGCAGCGCGTTGCGCACCGGCTACGGCACGGCGGGGGAGATGCTGCAGGCGTCGATCATCGCGAAGTGCGCGCCGCATCACTTCCTCTGGCTGGTGAAGACGATGTCGCCGCTGGCGATCCTCGGACTCTTCGTCGTGGTCGCCGACAAACGTGTCGATCGCTGGACGCGGGTGCTGCTGCCGATCTGGATCGGGATCTTCTTCGCGTTCTACATGGCGTACGACATCTGCTCCGACTGGTGGGACACGCGCTTCCTGCTGCCCGGACTGCCGGCGTTGATCCTCGCCTCGATCCTCGTGCTGCAACGCATCGCGACGACGCGCGTGCGGTCGATCATCGCGGCGGTGCTCGCGTTGGTCATGCTGATCACGCCGATCACGATGGCGCGCAAGCTCCGCGTCTTCGGCTACGGCAAGGGCGAACAGCAGTGGCCGCGCTGGGTGAACTGGGCGGAGAGCAAGCTGCCGCCGGATTCCTTGTTGATCGGCGGCATCTTCTGCGGCGCGTTCTACTACTACTCCGGCCGCTACATGGTCCGTTGGGATCAACTCGAGTCGGATGATTTCCAGCTCATGCGCGCGTACGCGGGCAACGCGAACCTTCATTGGTACGCAATGATGTCTTCCGTCGCCGACATGCAGGAGGAAGAGCTGGCCAAGCGCTATCCGGGCAACTGGACGGTGGTCGCGCGGGAACGCGAAGTCACGCTGTGGCGGCTCGAAGAGTGAGCAGTTGCGCTTGCGTTTAACGCAAATCTGTGCGGGGGTTGATCTGTCGAAATGTGACTGTATGTTTGCACTAGACGCAAACGAACGCGCAAAGCGCGGCTCCCATCTCGAAAGGACCCCAAGCCCCCATGAAACGAATGACTCGGATTCTCTTCCTCTCTCTCCTCTCCCTCTCCACCACAGCGCTTCTCGCACAGAGCACTGGCTCGTCGGGCATCACGAACTACGGCGGCCAGCTCACCGGATCCAACGTCGTCGGCGGCAGCGGCACGAACGGCGGCGGCAGCGGAACCGGCTTCGGCTTCGTCGGCCTCTCCATCGATGCCCAGAACAACCTGACGGTGCATTCGGGCACGAGCGGTCTCGGCTCGGACAGCGGCATCAACGGCTTCTCGCTCTATCAGGGCAACGCCGGCCAGCGCGGCAACACGCCGCTGATGACGTTCGACAGCTCGACGAACCGCTTCCACAACGGCTCTTTCAGCAGCACGGGCGCGATCAGCGCCGACCTCGCCGCGCAGATCCGCAACAACCCGTCGAACTACTACGTGCAGATCAACACGAATGAGTTCGCGACGGGCGCCATCCGCGGCCAGCTCGGCTCGAGCGACCACCAGGTGCTCACCGGCACGCTGCTCGGTTCGAACGTGGTCGGCGGCGGAGCCAACGGCAACGGCAGCGGCAACTTCGTTCTTTCCGTGCGCGACAGCTCCAGCGCCGGCGCGGGCAACATGATCCTCGACTACGACATCAGCACGCAGGGCATGGGCAGCAGCTTCTCCGGCTTCACCCTCGGCTCGGGCACGGCCGGCTCCGGCTCGACGTCGCTCTTCAACTTCGGCTCCGGCTCGACCGGCAACAACGGCCGCGTGACCGGCTCGACCACGATCTCCCGCGATACGTGGAACCAGATGTGGAACAACCCGTCGGGCTTCAACCTCACCGTCAACGGCGCCTCCAGCGGCACGAACAGCGGCTCCATCCGCGGCCAGCTGAACGAAGGCACGGAAATCTTCCTGCCGATCGCCGGCTCCGCGCAGGGCGCGAACGGCACGAGCTGGAAGACCGACGTGACGATGTTCAACGGCAACTACGCCAACTCCGGCAACAGCGGCAAGCTCTCCATCGCGCTGAACGCCGACGCGAACGGCCGCGTCTCTTCGACGATGCAGTGGTACCCGAGCGGCACGAGCAGCAACTCCGCGCAGTCGACGTTCTCCTCACAGATGAACGCCCGCAACACGTCCACTACGCGCAACGCCACCAACAGCTGGTTCCCCGGCTCCAACGGCCTCGGCGCGATCCGCATCATCACGGACGTGAACGTGCACGCGAATAGCCGCATCTATGACGACCAGAGCGGCTCCGGCCGCGGCACCACGGGCCAGTGGAGCGACGGCATGTACCGCGACGAGGCTTACCGCCAGGGCACGATGGCGAGCGTGGCCAACTCGTCTTCGACGCGCACGAACGTCGGCTTCTTCAACCCGTCTTCCGACACCGTTTCGGTGCACCTCACGCTGTTCGACGAGAACGGCACGCAGATGGGCTCGCGCGACATGGCGCTCGGCCCGTGGCAACACTCGCAGATGCCGATGAGCGGCAACAGCGGCGTGTTCAACACGTTCAACGGCACGATGAACGGCGGCTCGCTGTCGTTCCTCGCCGGCTCGAACATCTTCGTGTACGGCTCGTCCATCGACAACGCCAGCGGCGACTCGTCGATGATGATCCCGTACGACGAGGAGGCCGGCAATTCTTCGACCTCTTCCTCGAACGGTCAGTAAGAAGCAGCAGCACGATTTCGGGCGGGCGCGCATTGGCGCGTCCGCCCTTTTTCATGCGCGCTCATCGACAGATCAGCTGGTAAACCCCGATCACGTCGTCGCGTACGTCATCGAGATCCGCTTTGATGCGCGCGACGATCTGTTGGAACTCGGGGTCGGTCTGCAGCGGCGCGAGCCACGGATGTTTCACGAGCGCGTACCAGCTGTGGTGGCCGAGGGCGACGGCTCGGTTGAGCCAGAGCATGGCCTGGTCGCGGTCGCCGAGCTTCGCATAGACGTAAACCACGCGCAGCGCGGCCCAATGGTTACGCTGCGCGTCGCTTTCGAAGGCGTGCACGTAAGACTCAGCGGTCGGGCGGTCGCCTCGCGCGGCGGCAATCATCGCCTTGAGGCTTTTGCCGAGGTAGTGGCGGGGGACGAGCTTCGTGGCGGCGTCGGCTTCCTGATCGGCGGCTTCGAGGTTGCCCTGGAGGATGAACGCCATACCGCGGATGTCGTGGCCAGCGAGCGCCGTGTCGTTCTGAGCCAGTGAGAACTCCGCGCTCTTCAACGCGCGCTCGGGATCGACGGCGTTGAGGTAGTAGTAGCCACGCGTCCGCGCCTCGTTCGACGAAGGATCGACGCGGATGATCTGGTCGATGATGCACTGCGCCTGCTGCAGGTCGCCGGTCGAGATGAAGTACGTCGCGAGCGGATGCAGCGCCTGCGTGTCGCTGCTGTTCAGGCGGAGCGACGCAAGCACCTCCCGCACCGACTCGCGGAAACGATCGGGATAGCGGACGAAAACGCGCCCGAGGGCGAGGTGGGCGGCGGCGAGGTTCGGATCGAGACGAACGGCCTGGCGCGCGTACGACTCCGCTGCTTCGATCGTCTCGCCTGGCGCGTTCAGGCTGCGCGCGGAGCCGACGGAAATCGCCACGGCGAGGTCGGCGTAAGCGGCGGCAAAATTCGGATCGAGCTCGATCGCGCGTTTCAGCGACGCGACCGATTTTGCGTGGCTCTCCGGATCGAAGCTGCCGTTGAGGGCACGCGCGCGCAGGTACTCCTCGAACGCCTTCGGATTCTTCGAGCGCGCCTCAGACGCATTGGTCTTCGGCTGCTGGACGCCGAGCTTCTGATTGAGGCCGTCGACAGTGCGTGAGGAAACGTCGTCGATCAGCTTCAGAAGGTTGTCGCGTTTGCCGTCGACGGAATCCGTCCAGATGTTGAAGCCGCTGCGCGCATCGGTCAGTTGCAGATTGACGCGCACGAGCTCGCCGGCGGCGAGGAAGTGTCCTTCGAGAATGCCATCGACCTGCAGCCGCTGGCTCGCGGTCTTCGCGTCGATCTTCCGGCCGTGATACTCGACGACCGCGGACGTCGGCCGCACTTGCAGCGATGGAATCTGCTGGAGCTTCGTCACGAGCGCATCCGCGAGACCGACGGAGAGGAAGTCGTCCTTCGTGTTGTTCGCCAGATTGGCCAGCGGCAGAACGGCCATCGAACGGATCTGCGTCGGTTCGACGACCGCGGCCGCTTGCCTGGGCGGCGGCGGCTCGGCCGCGTTGCGGTCGCGCACGACCCAGATGCCGCCGCCGACCGCGATCAACGCCGCGATCACGATCGCGATGCGCGCGTTGGAACGAGGGCGGGGGAGGGTGCGGCCGAGCATCGAGCGCGTCGGCTGCACGGTGTTCATCCGCATCGTCGGCGTGTCGATGTCTTCCAGATCGGCGAGCAGCTCGCGCGCGCTCTGGTAGCGCTGCTTCGGATCCTTCTGCAGCAGTCGGGAGATGATTCGCGTCGCGGTCGCCGGGAACGATGGATCGAGCGGCACGAACCGCTCCGGCTCGGCGTCGCGGATCTTCTCCATGATCATCAGCGGCGAGTCGGCGTTGAACGGCAGATGGCCGCTCGCCATCTGGTAGAGCACGACGCCGACGGCGAAGAGATCGCTCCGTTCGTCGGCGGGCGCGCCGCGCGCCTGTTCCGGCGCGAGATAGTGGATCGTTCCGAAGAAGTGGCCGTCGGTCGACTCGAACGTCGCGCCCGACTTGTCGAGCTCGCGTTGCATCTTGGCCAGGCCGAAGTCGAGGATCTTCACCATCCCGGTCGGCTCGAGGATGATGTTCGCCGTCTTGATGTCGCGATGGATCACGCCGGTGTCGTGCGCGGCCATGAGTCCCGCGGCGACCTGCCGGGCGATACTCAGGATCTCGCCGGAGTCGAGTGGCTTGCGCCGGATGCGTTGGGCCAGCGTCTCGCCCTCGCAATACTCCATGACGAGGAACGGCTGCCCTTCGGGTGTTTCGGCGACTTCGTAGATCGTCGCGACGTTCTGATGGCGGATCGCGGCGGCGGTGCGTGCCTCGCGGAAAAAGCGGGCGCGGCGGTCGGGACTGCCGAGATCATCCGTGTGGAGGAGCTTGATGGCGACGTAGCGGGAGAGCCGTTGGTCGCGGGCGAGGTAAACCGCCCCCATGCCCCCTTTGCCGAGGATGCGGATCAGTTCGAAGCGTTCCAGTGATTGCGGGAAGTCCGACATTGCAACGGCACGGGTCCCTCGCATTCTACACGACCGCCGACAGTTATCTCGCTGGACGCTTTTCTGACCCCCTTCCACCCGAAACGGGTTATATTCTGAGCCGCGAGCACGGCCCGCCGCGGCGGGCACGGCCCGCTGCGTGTGTTGGCCAAGCCTCTGCCGTGCTTTGCGTTCTCACGGCACATGACGGGCGAAGAGAGAGAGATGACCGCGATCGAAGCCGTCGCCCCCGATCTGATGCTCCCGCCGCGTTACCAGATTCGCGCGGTGTTGAAGGAGACGCAGTCGACCTCCGTCTATCGGGTCTTCGACGCCGCGGACAAGCGCGACGAGGCCATCAAGATCCTCCGGCACGCGCTCTCCGAGGCGCAGCAGCTTCTCCGTTTCAAGACTGAGTTCTCGACGCTCGCCTCCATCGAGCACGCGAGCATCATCAAGGTCTTCGACTATGGCCTCCTCCACGACCGCTTCCCGTACTTCACGATGGAGTACTTCGCCGGCAAGCGGATCTCGGAGTTCTTCGACGGGCAAAACTGGGAAGCGCTGTACGACGTCATCCTCCAGATCGCCTCGGCTCTCCACCACATCCATCACCTCGGTATCGTCCATCTCGATCTGAAACCTTCGAACATCCTCGTGAGTGAGGCGGGGAAGGCGAAGATCATGGATTTCGGGCTGGCCATCGAGAGCCGGCAGGTCCTCGACCGCCAGATCCGCGGGACGCTGCAGTACATGGCGCCCGAGGTGCTGCGGCAGGATCGGGTGGATTCGCGGGCCGATCTGTACGCGCTGGGCATGACCCTGTACGAGACGGTAACCGGCGCGCTGCCGGGCTACGGCAAGGCGCCCATCGATGTGATCCGGATGCATCTCGATGAGGAGATCCGGCCGCCGTCGTCGATCAATCCCCGGGTGCCCGAGGCGCTGGAGCAGATCATTCGGAAGCTGCTGGAGAAGGATCCGCGGCACCGGTACGCGTCGGCGGCCGCGCTTCTACAGGCTGTAGCAGCGGCGGCGGGGAAACGCGTTCCGGCGGCGGAGCTGCTGGTCGGACAGGGCGAGCTTTACGCGGCGCCGCTCATCGGGCGGAAGGGCGAAGTCCAGCAGCTGATGACGCTCATCCACGAGGCGCGGGAAGGCCGCGGCAACGGCATCATCCTCGCCGGCCCGGAAGGCCTCGGCAAGAGCCGCATCGTGCGCGACGCAACGCTGCGTGCGCAGCTCGACGGCGCGCGCGTCTTCTGCGGACGCTGCCCCGTCAACCGCAAGACGATCTACGCGCCGTTCTTCGAGATCTTCCACCAGCTCGTCGTCGCCGTCAGCCCCGATGCCGACGTCGACGAAGAGATCCGGCGCATCCTCCGACCGGTCACCGAAGGCCACAACGGCCGGGCCGCGAAGGGCGACAAGTTCCGTCTCTACAATCACATCGTCCAGTCGATGCAGGACATCTACGGCTTCCTCAGCGCCGGCAGCGAGTCGGGCGGGACGCCGCTGATCCTGACGATCGAAGACCTGCAGTGGGCGGATCCGTCGACGGTCGAGCTCTTCTCGTTCCTCGTCGGCGAGGCGAAGCAGAACCAGCTGCTCGTGATCGGCACGCTCACGACGGACGGCGAGTCGACGGAAGGCGTCGCCGCGTGGGAGCACCGCGCACGGGAGGGCGGCTTCACGGTCCTGCACGTCGATACCCTGAACGAGACGCTCGTGCGCGAGCACATGCAGTCGCTGCTCGGATCGTCGAACGTGCCGGAGGAATTCGTCCGCTGGATGCTTTGGGAGTCGTCCGGCTCGCCGCTGAACATCCGGCGCATCACCGACTACCTGATCGCCCACGGATTCCTGCATTGGCAGGCGACGGGCTGGGTCGCTGAGATGGAACGCATCCGCGGATTGCGGATCCCGGGCGGCGCCGCGTCGATCCTGATGGAGAAGGTCGAGGCGCTGACGGTCGAGCAAAGGATGCTCATCGAAGCCGCGGCCGTGATCGGCGAAGTCTCGGACGTCGAGCTGCTGACGCGCGTCGCGGACGGCGAGCCGGAAGTGACGTACCGCATCCTCCGCCAGCTCATCCAGCTCAATCTGCTGGACGAGTCGACCGGCGGCAAGACCGTCACGTTCCCGCAGATTCATCTGCGCGACACGATCTACAACGGGATGACGGACCGGCGGCGGAGCGAGCTGCATCTCCGCGTCGGCCGCGCGCTCGAGCCGCAGCTCGAAGCCGGCTCTTCGCAGCTCGTCGGCCAGGTCGCGTATCACTTCGCCCGCGCGAACGACAGCGTGAAAGGCATCAAGTACGCCATCGCGGCGGGCGAGCTCGCGACGCACACGCTCGCACACGAAGAGGCGACGGAGTTCTTCCGCGCCGCGTTGGAGCTGATGGACCTCAACGGCGCCGACGAGGCGTCGAAGCTCGAAGTGCGGGAGAAGCTCGCCGACGCGTACTACCGCAGCGCGAACTATCGCGAGGCGATGCAGGCGTACCAGTTCCTGCTCAAGAGCATCCAGACCCGCAGCGGCGCCGACGAAGTCAGCGAAGACCTCGGCCGCATCATGAAGAAGATCGGCAAGGTCCTCGGCAAACGCGGCGAGCAGGATTCCGCGCTCTCGTACTTCCACAACTCGCTGGAAATCTATGAGCAGCTGCATCGACCCCTGGAAGTCGCGGAGCTGCTGAATCGCTCGGCGTGGCTCTATCGCGAGAAAGACGACTTCGACGCCGCGCGCAACGCGTCCGACAAGGCGGCCGCGATCCTCGCCGGCATGCCGCCGAACGTCGTGTCCGGCTACGTGAAAAACATGCTCGGCATCATCGAGTACGCCACGGGCAACTGGCAGCGCGCGAAAGAGACGCTGCTCGAGGCGTATGCGATCGCCGAGAAGCTCGGCTCCGCGCAGCTGAAGAAAACCGTCTCGACGAACCTCGGCAACACGCACTGGAAGCTCGGCGAGTGGGACACGGCGCTCGTCTTCTACCGCAAGAACCTCGAGGTCTCGGAGTCGGAAGGCGATCTCTGGTCGCTGATCAGCGCCTACAACAACGTCGGCGTGATCGAGTTCTGCCGCGGGCAGTTCCACGCCGCGGGCGAGTACTTCGAACGCAGCGTGCGCTTCGACGAGAAGATCGGCTCGCTCGAATTCGAAGCGCTCGCGCGAGAAAACCTCGGCGAGGCTTTGGAGATGATCGGCCGCTGGAAGGAAGCGCTGGAGCATTACCAGCGCTGCATCCAGCTCGAAGGCTTCGACGAAACGCGCGCCTCGCGCACCTCGGTCTACGTGCCGCTCGCGCGGCTCACGAACAAGAAGGGCGACATCGCGAAGGCGCTGGAGTACGGGCAGAAGGCGCTCGCCGCCGCGGAACGCGCGCGCGATGAGGACCTGATCGCCGAGGCTTCTTACATCCTGGCGGCGATCGAGGATGAGCGGGAAAACCTCGACGATGCCGAGCGCTATCTGGCGCGGGCGATGGTGATCTTCGAGCAGAACCGCACCGTGCAAGGTCTTGCGCGGGCGCACACGGCGTGGTCGGCGATCTGTCTGCGCCGCGGCAACATGGCCGAGGCCGAACAGCATGCGGAGAGCGGCGCGCGTTGGGCTCGCGAGCTGAACGATCGGTTCAATCTCGCGAAGAACGACTGGGCTTGGGCGAAGATCCTCTCCGCGCGTGGTGAGCGCGAGGCCGCGGCGGCGAAGTTCGAAGGCGCGCGCCTGACGTTCGAAGAGCTCGACACGCCTTACGAGCTGGGGCGGCTGCTCTTCGACATGGGCGTGCTGCGCGACGAGGCGGAAGAAGCGACGGCGACGATCCGCAGCGCGATCCGCATCTTCGAGAAGCTCGAGGCGTCGCACGATCTCGAACGCGCGCGCGGCGCGCTGTTCCGCATCAAGCCCGCGGGCAAAGCGCCGGATCAGAACGTCGTCGGCCTTTACGAGATCGTCAAGATCATCAACTCGTCGCTGAACCTCGAGGACGTGCTCAACCGCGTGCTCGACGTCTGCGTCCGCCGCCTTCGCGCGGAGCGGGGCATGATCCTGCTGCTCGATCCGATCACCGGCGCGTTGCGCACGCGCGTCGTGCGGAACATCAAGGAAGGCGGTGAGCTGGAGTCGAAGCGTTCGCCGCAGACGATCGTCAAGGAAGTCATCCAGTCGGGCCAGTCGGTGCTCTCCGCCGACGCCCGCGCCGACGAGCGCTTCGTCGAGTCGGAATCGGTCGTCGCGGAGAACATCCTCTCGATCCTCTGCGTGCCGCTCATCATCAAGGAAAGGATCGCCGGCTCGATTTACGTCGATCACCGCCAGGCTCGGCATCTCTTCTCCCAAAAGGACCTGGTGTTCCTGGAGGCGTTCGCCGATCAGGCCGCGATCGCCATCGAGAACGCGCGTTTGTACGAGGAGCTCGAAGAGGCGCGGACGCGGCTCTCGCTGGAGAACGAGTCGCTGCGCCGCGAGGTGCTCGTCGAGAAGCATCTCGACTCTGTCGTCGGTCAGTCCGAGGCAGTTGCGAAGATCCAGTTCGCGATCCGGAAGGCGGCGGCCGGCGCGTCGACCGTGCTCGTACGCGGCGAATCGGGAACGGGCAAGGGGCTGATCGCACGCATCATCCACAACGTCAGCCCGCGCCGGAACGGGCCGTTCATCAAGTTCAACTGCGCCGCGCTCCCCGAGACGCTGGCGGAGTCGGAGCTGTTCGGCCACGAGAAAGGCGCGTTTACCGGCGCCGACCGCCGCAAGCTCGGCCGCTTCGAGCTGGCGAACGGCGGGACGATCTTTCTCGACGAGATCGGCAAGATCAACCTGGCGATGCAGGCGAAGCTGCTGCGCGTCGTGGAGGACAAGGAGTTCGAGCGCGTCGGCGGGACGCAGACGATCAAGACGGACGTCAAGATCATCGCCGCGACGAACCTCGACATCGAGAAGGCGATCGACGAGGGGACGTTCCGCGAAGACTTGTTCTACCGCCTGAACATCATCCCGCTCGTGCTGCCGCCGATGCGGGAACGGAAAGACGACATCCCGCTCCTCGCCGAGCACTTCATGCGCAAAATCTGCAAAGACCTCGGCGTCGAAACGAAGCGGCTCGAGCCGGGCGTGATCGATCTGTTCCTGCGCTACAACTGGCCCGGCAACGTGCGCGAGCTGGAGGCTACGTTGCATCGGGCGATCGTGATGTCGAACGGGGAGACGATCACGCGCAATGATTTCTACGGACTCTTCGCCGAGTTGCCGGCGAGCGTGGTGGAGGACGGCCCGATCGCGATGCCGAACTCTCTGCTCAACCCGCTGGTGGCGAAGATGGACATCACATCCGAGGTATACGACGAGGTGATCTCGTCGGTGGATCGGCAGCTCATCGAGCGAGCCCTGGAGACGTCCGGCGGACGCATCCGTGAGGCCGCGCGGAGGCTTGGATTGGCCAGAAACACCCTTAAATCAAAAATACAGAAGTACAACATCGCGGTTCGGGAGTAGCCTTACGCGTCGTGGTTCGCTACCAGCTCTCCTGGCGGAATCCTAACGAGCATCTCTACGACGTCGCGATGACGTTCGTCGCCCCCGTGGACGATCCGCTCCTGCACTTGCCCGCGTGGCGGCCCGGCCGCTACACGATTCAGAATTTCGCGGCGAACGTGCGGGAGTGGAGCCCGAACATGCGGAAGGTGGCGAAGTCTTCGTGGCGCGTCGCCGCGCGCGCCGGCGAGCAGGTCACGGTGCGTTATCGCTACTACGCGGGCGTCCTCGACGCCGGGTCGAGCTTCCTCGACGAGACCGAGGCTTACTTCAACGGCTCGAACCTTTTCATGTGGGTGGATGGGCTGCGCGAAGAGCCGGCGATGCTCGTGGTCGAGGCGCCGCAAACATGGCGGGTGGAAACGCAGCTGCCGCGCGTCGGCCCGCATACGTTCGAGGCGCGCGACTACGACCATCTCATCGACTCGCCGGCGATCGCGGCCGGGCAGCTGACGCATCACACGTTCGACGAGTCCGGCTGTTCCGTGCACTCGGTGTACGTCGGCGACGAGGGGATCGAGACCGGGCTCTTCGTGGAGCCGATGCGCGCGATCGCGAAGGCGCAGGCGCTGATGTTCGGCGGGCTGCCGATGTCGGAGTATCGCTTCCTCTACCACGTCGCCGATCGCTGGCACGGCGTGGAGCACGAAGAGTCGTCCTCGATCATCGTCCGCCGCGGTGCGCTCCTCGGTGCTCGCGCCGGCGACGAAGGGCTCGACCATCTCTTTTCGATCTCTTCGCACGAGCTGTTTCACGTCTGGATGGTGAAGCGCATCGTGCCGGCGAGCTTCGTCCCTTACGACTACTCGGCCGAGACGCCGACGCGTCTGCTCTGGGCGATGGAAGGCATCACGTCTTACTACGGCGACCTGATGCTGCTCCGGGCCGGCATCTGGGACACGGCGAAGTACCTGAAGCATCTGCAGCACGAGATCGAGCTGCTGGAGTCGTCGCCGGGGCGGCATCATCTGTCGCTGGCGCAGGCGAGCTTCGACGGCTGGCTGCAGGACCAGATGCACGACAAGTCGAACGCCTGGATCTCGTTCTACAACAAGGGAGAGATCGTAGCGGCGCTGCTCGATCTGGAGATCCGCCGGCGGACGTCCAAGTCGCTCGACGACGTGATCCGCTATCTCTGGCGCGAGTACGGCGAGGAGCGGCGCGGACTGGAAGAGGATGCGATCGAACGCGCGGTCGCGCTCGTGACCGGCGAGGACTTCAGCGACTTCTTCGCCCGCTACGTCGAGGGCACGGAGCCGCTGCCGTACGAAGAGCTGTTCGACTCCGCCGGCGTAGCGTACGCGGCCGAGCCGCGCGAGCTGACGTTCGGCGCCCGGCTGCGCAGCGACGACGGCGCGCTCCTCGTCGAGTCCGTGACGCGTGGCGGCACGGCGATGGAGGCGGGCCTCTTGCCCGGCGACGAGCTGATCGCGATCGACCGGACGCGCATCCGTTCCGAGGCCGATGTGCAACGCGTGCTGCGCGGGGTGGTGGCCGGCGTGCAGGAGATCGAGATCCTCTTCTGCCGGACGGGCGTCGTGCAACGGCGCAAGGTCGTGGCCCGCGCCGATGGCAGCATCAGCGTCTCGCTCACGCTGCGCGAGGGAAGCTGCTACGCGCCGGAGTCAGGCTGCTCGAATGCGCCGCGCACGGCCAGCGCTTTCGGGTAGAGTGCGCGGCGCCACATGGAATTCACGGAAGACCGCGTGCCGGTCGAAGGCCTCGAAGACACGATTCAAGAGCTCGTACAGTTGAACGGCGGCTCCATCAGCGCCTCGACCGATCGCTCGACGACGTTCACGTTGCCGCTGCGCCGCGGCGTCGCCACCGGCGGTGCGGTCGAATGCACGCTGCGCTGGACGGAACCGGTCGAAGGGGAGACGAGCGTGACGCTGACCACCGACCGGGACGTCGACGCGCCGAAGTTCCAACGGGTGGCGATGCTCGTGGCGGGCGTGATCGGCGCGCTGCTGTTCACGATCTGGCCGTTCTTCCCGCATCAGAAAGAGCTCGGCATGCTCGGCTGGCTCGGCGGCCTCGTCGCGGTCGCGGTCTACTTCCTCTCGCTGCGCAAGACGAGCGGGGGAGTGGCGTCGGAGTTTCTCGTCCGCCTCGCAAACGCGCAGCGTGCCGAGTAGTCGTCAATCCGCCGGATCGCGGAAGCGTTTGCGGATCATCTTCATCGCGACGCCCGCTCCGAGCACGAGCAGCGGCGCGGCGAAGCCAAGGACGCGTTCTTCGTTCATCTCCCATCCCCAACCGGCCAACGCGCGCACGACGTGCGAGGTGAGGCCGAGGACGTAGTACGCGACGGCGACGATCGAGAGCGCTTCGACGGCGGTCTGCAGCTCGAGCTGCATCCGCGCGCGGCGGTCGGCGCCGGCGAGCAGCCGCTGGCTTTGCTCATCGACGTGGAGCTCGATGCTCGCCCGCAGCAGTTGCGCCGCGTTCTCGATGCGGCGCGAGAGACCGTCAATCCGTTGCAGGACCGAGGAACAGGTCTGCGCGGCCGGCGCGGTGCGGCGAAGCACGAAGCTGCTCAAGCGCAGGACGTGCTCGACCTTCGTCTCCCGCAGTTCGGCGAAACGCGCCTTCAGCAGCGGAAAGTACGCCGCCGACGCCGCGAACCGGCCGGCGATGCGCGTCCGCAGCTTCTCGATCCCGGCCGCGAGCTCCAGGAACTCATGCAGCACGACGCGCTTCTGCTCGACGGAAGAGGCGACGTGGAGCATCTCCGTCTGCGCGGCGACGGCGTTCTCCCACCTGGCGAGTGACGGCTTCACCTCGCGCGCGAGCGGAAGGGACAGCAGCGTCAGGTGGACGAAGTTCTCGATCGCGAGCAGGCGTTCGACCGTCCTGCCGAGGGAGTGGACGGAGAGCGCATCGACGGCGAGCGCGATGCGGCCGTAACCGTCGCTGTGCGCGCGATACGCCGACCAGATCCGCGCGCGGCCGTCCATCGCCTCGGAGGCGTTGACCGTGTGGCCTTCGAACAAGGCCATCATGGCGTCCGGCGTGGCGGGCATCGTCGCCCGCGGCCCGACGGAGATATGCGTCGCGACGAGTGGCTCGATGCCGACGAGGTCGACGAAGTCGTCGGGGACGACGTCGCGGACGGCCGGATCGAACGGCCGGAAGTCCGCGGTGAGCTGATAGAGGAAGAACGTGTAGGTGACGAACTCGGTGTGACGTTCCCACGACACGACGAGGTGGCCGCGCTTCCCGCCGGGCGCGACGTAGATCGCGTGGCGCGCCGTCTCGTACGACGGCTGCAGCCGGAGCGCCTCCTTCACGCGCTCCAGCCGCGCGCCGTCATCCTCTTCCCGACCTTCGCCGGTCAGGAAGAGGAAGTGGAGGACATGGGCCGGACAGGAGAAGCGCACGTACGGGCGTGCGTGCAGCTCCTGCCAGAGGAACTCCCGGCGCGGATCGACATCCATGACTCACTCCTGCAAATGCGGAATGCAGCAGTGTAGCGGCCGCCCACCGGTTTGGGAAACTCCTCAGCGGATGGCGACCTCCCGTTCCACCCGCCCGGCAACGCCCGGCGTGTCGAGGCCGAGGAGGCGAACGTCGAGCAGCAGCTTGGAGTCGCCGAGGAGACTGCGCGGAATGGCGACGGTGAGCGTCGCCGCTCCCTGTTCCAGCATCCGCGGCGCCTCGGCCCACGTGAGGCTCGTGCGGGTCGTGGCGTCGGCGGCGATGACGTCGAAGCGATAGTTGCCGGCGATGCGGACGTCGACGTTGGCCGAGACGCGCACGACGTCGCCATCGACCACCGCTTGCACCGAGGCGGCATCGAGGCGGGCGGCGTCGCGCTCGGCCATCAGCTCACCCGAGCCGGTGCGCGCGAACCGCGCGCCGTTGGCCGCCTGGCCGTCGGCTTCGAAACGCACTTGCCAGAGTCCCGACTCGCCGCGCGGCAGGTCGGCCAGCGTGACGGCGTAGATCCCGTCGTTCGCGAGACCGTCGTCGTGCTTCCCGTCATCGAACAGTGCAACCGCGTCGCCGGCCGGCAGGTTCGCCGGTGCGAGGCGCGCCGTCACGCGAGCGCCCGCGATCGCGGCTTCGCCATCGCGCAGCTCAGCGTGCAGCGTGACCGGCTCGCCCGGCTGACGCGAGAGCGGTGCGGCCCACGTCGCGAGCGTGATGCGGCTCTCCGGCTCACCGACGGCGACCGTGATCGGCTCCGCCTGTTCCGGATTCCGCGCTTCCAACCGATACGTCGCCGCATCGGCGCGTGCGACGTGCAGCACCGACTGCTGGCGTCCGCCGAAGTCGATGTCCGATCCTTCGAAGCGGAAACGCTGCAGCTGCCGATCGGGCGACTGTGCGGAATCGGGCTCCAGCGTCCGGCCGCTCGGCGTCACCAGGCGTGGATTCGAGGCGGAAAGCGTCCAGATGATCAGCGAGCTATCGCCGCCCGCGGGAAGATCGAGCGTGCGCGCGCCCGGCTCCAAAGTGCGAGCGAACATGCGCGAGACGTTGGCGGGAGCGTGTCGCGCCGGTGGCTCGTACGTCGAGCCGGCAGGGAAGACGCCGACGGCGTCGGCGGCGAAGAGCGAGGCGGCGGGCAACAGGGCAATCGCGAGCAGCGTTTTCATCGTCGTCTCCTGGCGGGCTTGGCCCGCCGTTTTCGTTTGGCGTCGTTGCGGGGCCTGCGAGGGCGCTAGGCCTGGCGAAGGCTTGGCCAGCCAGCGCCGCCGGCCGTGCCCGCCTCAGAAGTCCGTGGCCAGCGAGTTGCCGATCTGCTTGTAGTCGTTCCGACGGTTGTGATGGTGGTTCGCCAGCGTCGTGAACCACACCGTGCCGACGGCCTGCGCGCTGTACTGCGAGACCATGCCGTCGTCCTCGCCGGGCATCCCGACCACGCCGGAGAGCGTCGCCAGCCCGTAGTCTTCGGCGTGCACGAAGTCGTTCCAGAGTCCGGTGCCGGCGATGTTGTAGATCGTCTTCGGCAGCGCCGGCCGTCCGGCCGTCCCCTTCAGGTAGTACTGGTTGTAATACGTCATGGACCCGGTCGAGCAGTTCTTGGTCGCGTCGTTGTTCTGCCCGACGAGGTCGACGATCCACCCGGTCAACCAGGACCCCGAGAGCGTCCCGGCCAAATTCGCCGCCTCGGAGCCGGCGTTCGGCGGCGCGATGCTGTTCACCCACCGGATGCGATTGATGATCGGCTGGTAGCGCGAGTCATACGTCGGGTTGGAGAGGATCCAGCGGATGACGACGCCGCCGAAGGAGTGCGTCTCGACGACGATGTCATCAATCGCATTGGCGTTCATCCACGTGTAGATCTGCGCGGCGACCTGGTTGCCGGCGACCCACATGTACTGCGTCCCGTCGTAACCGCAGACGAGATAAGGGACGGTGAATCCCTTCGTCGAAGCCTTGAGCATGTCCTCGCCCCAATACGCGCGGGCGACGGCCGGCTGGGCCAGATTCGCCCCTCCCTTGCCGTGGATGAAGACGACGCCGGTCTTCGCGGAGGCAGCGGTGGCGGCGAGAGCGAGCAGGAGCAGCACGAACGCGCGTTTCATGGCCCCTCCTCACTTCAATGCCGGTGCCGCAGGGACGGCGACGAAGAATGAAGGAGTTACGACGAATGGCGCGCCAAAGTGGGTGAGGGATTGAGCACGGATGGGCGGCGGGTGGGTCGCAAGTTGCGCAGGGTGGGCAAGAAATGAGCCCTCATTCAGTGCGCGGAGCACGCGGAACCGCGAAGAATCGTCCGTCTCCCTTTCGCGAAGGAGAAAGTGATGACTCTCGAGCACGTTGCCGTCGTTTCCCAAACCTCGCGCGTCCCGATCGACAAGCTGCTGGTCGCCACGGCCGCCGTGCAGAAACAGGTCAGCCGCGACTTCGCGCCCTACTGGAAAGTGAACGCCACCGTGGATGCGTACGCCGCATTGACCGACGTTCCGATCGGCGCTTGGGCGGTCATCATCCGCGACGACATCAAGTACAACGCCGCCGGCATCCATCTGAACAAGACCAACGGCCAGCCGTTCTCACTGGTGCGCTACTCGAACAACTGGTCACTGACGCTCTCCCACGAAATCCTGGAAATGCTGGCGGACCCGTACGGAAACCGGATCCAGGAAGCGGACTCGCTCATGGAGGACCAGGGGCGCGTCGAATACCTGGTGGAAGTGGCCGACCCGAGCGAGGCGGCGCAGTTCGGCTACACGGTCAACGGCGTCCTCGTCTCCGACTTCTACACGCCGAACTTCTTCGATCCGGTCGCCTCGCCTGGCGTGCGTTACAGCTTCAACGGCCACATCACGAAGCCGCGCCAGGTTCTGGAAGGCGGCTACATCAGCTGGCGCGATCCTGTTTCGACGAACGTTTTTCAGCAAGTCGTGGAGCAGGGCGCTCCCAGGATCCGGAGCCTCGGCAAATTGCCGGGAGGCTTCAAGAGCATGCGCGCATTTGTCGACCGGAAAACGAGTAGGTTCCGCGCCGCGGTCATGGAAGGAGAGCCCGCCCCGAAACGCCCGATGCTCCTGACCGCCGCCGCCTCGGACGAAGTGACCGCGGGGCAGTCGCTCTTCGACCGCTCGACCGGCGCGAGTGCTGCAGCGCTCCAGGCCCAGATCGACCGGCTGTTGGGAACCTGAAAGGAACGGTGCCGATGAAAAAGAGACCGAAGAAGGCGAGCGAGGAGGAGCTCGACGCGCAACGCGCGGCGGCCGAGGAGCTGCAGAAGCAGATCGATGCGCTCGTCGACGGGACGGCGCCGAAACAGCGTCCGGAGGACATGACGTTCCGCGACTTCGTCCATCAGCCGGAGAAGGGGCGGGCGCAGTGACGCCCGCCCACATTTTCAACTAGAGGCGGTCGGTGAGGATCGTCTTGGCGATCGTCGCCAGCTGCATGTTCGACGTCCCCTCGTAGATCTTGCCGATCTTCGAGTCGCGCCAGAACTTCTCCACCGGGTACTCCTTCGTGTAGCCGTTGCCGCCGAAGATCTCGACGGCGATCGACGTCACGCGTTCACACACCTGCGAAGAGAAGAGCTTCGCCTGCGCGGCTTCGCGGAGGAACGGCTTGCCGGCGTCCTTGAGGCGCGCGGCGTTGTAGACGAGGAGGCGCGCCGCCTCGAGCTCCGTCGCGGCCTGGGCGATCTGGAACTGGATCCCCTGGAAATCGCTGATCGGCTTCCCGAACTGCTTGCGCTCCTTCGAGTAGGCCACGGCGTACTCCAGCGCGCCGCGGGCGACGCCGATCATCTGCGCGCCGATGCCGATGCGCCCTTCGTTCAGCGTCTCGATCGCGATCTTGTAGCCCTTGCCGGGCTCGCCGAGGACGTTTTCCTTCGGGACGCGGCAGTCTTCGAAGATCAGCTCGCAGGTGGAGGAGGCGCGGATGCCGGTCTTGTCTTCCTTCTTGCCGATGCGGAAGCCGGGGAAGTCGCGCTCGACGATGAACGCCGTGATGCCTTTGTAGCCGGCATCGGGATTCGCATTCGCGAACACGATGAAGATCCCCGCCTCGGCCGCGTTGGTGATCCACAGCTTCTGCCCGTTCAGCACCCAGTGATCGCCGTTGTCCGCCGCCTTGAGCGCGAGCGCGAAGGCATCGGAGCCGGAGCCGGCTTCGGAGAGCGCGTAGGCGCCAACCGTGTCTTTGGCAAGCATCGAGAGGTACTTCGATTTCTGGTCGTCGTTGCCCCAGCGGACGAGGGCGTTGTTGACGAGCGTGTTCTGGACGTCGACGAGCACGCCGCAGGAGGCGTCCACGTGCGACAGCTCCTCGACGACGAGGACGGCGTTGAAGAACGTGGAGCCTGCGCCGCCCCAACGATCCGGCACTTCGATGCCCATGATGCCGAGGTCGAAGAAGCTGCGGATGAGATCCGGATCCATCTTCGCGTCGTGATCCATCTTGTGGACGAGCGGACGGATCTTCTCGATGGCGAAGTCGCGCACGCTCTGCTGAAACATCTGCTCGTCTTCGGAGAGCAGCGTCAACGGCGCGCCGGGAGTGATGTCGACGGTAGCGGTGGTCATGATGGCCTCCAGGAGGATTGGTAGCGGGCGCGAATGATATCCGATGGGCGGGCTCCGATGAAGGAAGAGGCGGAATGATGGATGAGAAGGGGCTCACCGGCGCGCAGGAGCTGTACGAGATCTTGTCGGAGCAGAGGAACGACTCGTACCTCGCGAACCACACCGAGATCTACGAGCGGAGCCGGCT
>JAFAVZ010000379.1 GCA_019242175.1 Acidobacteriota bacterium | reverse complement strand
TCTATGTCGAATGGCAAGCGGGACCGCTGGCGGCCGGCGGATCGCTGGTGCGGCTCGCCCGGCGTGGGAACGGATGGCGTGTTACATCGGTGAGGCGAGTCTGGGCGTCGTGAGTTGACGGATGAAACTCTGGCGAATACTGCCGCTCTGCCTGGTGATGGCTTGTCTGGTGCGGCCTGGGCTGATGTCTGATGACCACGCGATACTGAACGCGAGCCTGAACCACTACCTCCGCACCGGCCACCCCAGCATCGGACTCGTTCGCGAAACGATCGATCCTGACCGCGTCGAGGGAGCGTTGTCGATCGCGCTCGCGAAAAAAGGACCGCTGTACGAAGCGCTCCGGAAAGAGAATGCGGTTGAGCGTCTCGCTGGAGTCGTGGACCAGGTCGTTGCCATATCGCGTGGTCGGGGGGAGGGCAATGCTGGTGGCTGACGAAGCGTCAGGCGCGAGTTTCCTGCGGGAGTGATCGGATTCTCGAGGCCGGTCTACAACGCCGGACACGATGAGGCGCTCGTATGGGTCGTCTATCTCGATGTGCTCCCGGCGCACTTTGGAGGCCCGGCCGTAGTGCCCCAGGACACGGTGCTGCGATTCGAGCGAAGAAACGATCGATGGACGATCGCCCGCGTCTACGCGTTCAGTCCCGACTGAGCGCCGTCTCCCCGTGTTGACTCCCGCCCCCGCCCCGCGTATCTAGCATCCTCATGACGACGATCGATCGGCGTGACTTCTTCGGCCTCACGGCCCTCGGCGCAGCGGCATTTCTCGCGAGGCCGGTCCTCGCGCAGCAGAGTGGCAAATTCGAGCTGGAGGAAGCCACCATCGCTCAGCTGCAGGAAGGCATGCAGAGTGGGCGGTGGTCGGCGAGGCAGATTGCGCAGGCCTATCTTGCGCGCATCGACGCGATCGACAAGAAGACGACGAACGCGATCATCGAACGGAATCCGGATGCGTTGGCCATCGCCGACGAGCGCGATCGGGAGCGGAAGGGTGGGCGGGTGCGGGGGCCGTTGCACGGCATTCCGGTCGTCATCAAAGACAACATCGACACCGCGGACCGCATGCATACGACCGCGGGATCGCTCGCCCTCGCGGATCACATCGCGCAGCAGGACGCGCACGTCGCCAAGCGTTTGCGCGAAGCGGGCGCGGTCATTCTCGGTAAGACGAATCTGAGCGAGTGGGCGAACTTCCGGTCCACGCATTCGACGAGCGGGTGGAGCGGGAGGGGAGGGCTCACGCGCAATCCCTACGTTCTCGACCGGAACGCGTGTGGCTCGAGCTCGGGGACGGGCGCGGCGATCTCGGCCAACCTGGCGACGGTCGGCGTCGGCACCGAGACGGATGGCTCCATCGTTTGCCCGTCCACGTCGAACGGGTTGGTCGGCATCAAGCCGACGGTCGGACTCGTCAGCCGCAGCGGCATCATCCCCATCTCGCACAGCCAGGACACGGCCGGCCCGATGGCTCGGACCGTTCGCGACGCCGCCATTCTCCTCGGCGCGCTCACCGGCGTCGACGAGCGCGATTCGTACACGATGGACAGCCGCGGCAAGGCGGCCGAGGATTATACGAAGTTCCTGGATGAGGGTGGTTTGAAGGGGGCGCGGATCGGCGTCGCGCGGCACTACTTCGGCTTCAACGACCACGTCGACGCCGTGATGAAAGACGCGCTCGACGCGATGAAGCAGGCCGGCGCGACGCTCGTCGATCCGGCGGACATGGCCACCGCCGGCAAGTACGACGACAGCGAATTCGAAGTCCTGCTCTACGAGTTCAAGGCGGACCTCAACAAGTACCTCGAGCCGCTGAAGCTCACGCTCGCGGACCTCATCAAATTCAACGAAGAGCATCGCGAACAGGAGATGAAGTACTTCGGGCAGGAGATCTTCGAGCAGGCGCAGAAGAAAGGACCGCTCACCGACGCCGCGTACAAGAAGGCTCTGGCGAAGAACCATCGCCTCTCGCGGACGGAAGGCATCGACGCGACGCTGAAGAAGTACAAGGTCGACGCGCTCGTGGCGCCGACCGGCGGGCCGGTGTGGCCGACGGATCTCATCAACGGCGACCACTTCACCGGCGGCTTCTCCACCGCGTCGGCCGTCGCCGGCTACCCGCACATCACCGTGCCCGCCGGCTTCGCCTATGGCCTGCCGATCGGCATCTCGTTTTTCGCCGGCGCGTGGAGCGAGCCGACGCTCATCAAGTTCGCGTACGCCTTCGAGCAGATGACGCGGGCGCGCCGCGCTCCCACGTTCCTGCCGACGCTGTGAAAGAGACGTCGGCCCGCTCCAGTCGGCCGCGATGAAGCAGGGGGGCCGGCTGGAGAGCCGGCCCTACATTACGCCGCGAGCTGCCGTTCGAGCGCCTCGTCATCCGCGGCGGTCAGCACGCTCTTCGCGAGGCCGCGGATGAAGCCGAACACCTCCGGCGGCGCCGTCGCCCGGATGCCGCCCAGCATCTCGGCGCGTTCCGCGCCATTCATCGAGGGCAGCATCCAGCTCAATGCGAATGCCATCTCCTGCGGCGGAATCGATCCGACGAGCGCCTGGTGGACGGCCAGGATCTCGGCGTCGCTCATCGCCGCCCACAGCGATGGCATCAGCACCTCTTCCTCTTCCGTCATGTGCACGAGCAGCTCGCCGGTCTGGCGCGCCAGCTCGAGCAGGAAGCTGTGCGCCGCGCCGCCGTCGAGCATCGCCAGAAGCTGCGTCAGCTCGAACTCCTGCTCCTCGTGCACGGCGCCGATGTGCAGCGCGATCCCCGGCGCATGCTGGGCGAGGAGCGGTCCGATGAACGCGTTCTCGTGCTCGGCGTGGGCCATCAGGAAGTCGATGACGGCCTTCAGTTCGGCGCGGTAGGCGGCGACGGCGCTGGTATGGGCGAAGTCGAGCCGGCCGGCCTTCTGCACGATGTCGAACAGCAGCGCGCGGATGCCTTTGTGAACGTCGCGGTAGAAGGAAGGGCGTTGAGTCATGGGTGCGTGATCTCCTTTGCCCGCCCAAGTTAGGTCCGGCCGCAGAGCGCGGTTGCTAAGCTTTCCCTAGCGCAATCCGAAGAATTGTCACGGCTTGGATAAAAGCGAAAATAACCTCTGGCCCGAATCCTAAAAGAATCCTAAAATGCGCGTCCATGTCCAAGGATCGCCTCCGTGACTGCGCCGAAAGCGGTGTCTCGGTCTTCCTCGGCACCGCCGACGCAAACGGCCGTCCCGCCTGCTGCCGCGCCGTCGCTTTGACCTCCCAGGACGGCTACGAGACCGTGACCGTGTACGCGCCGGTCGCCACCGCGCAGGAGACGATCGCCAATCTCGCGACGACGCGCCGCATCGCCATCGGCCTTTCTCGCATCCCGGACCATGTCTCGCTCCAGATCAAAGGCGTGATGCGCGCCGTTCGCCTCGCCCGTCCGGACGAGGCGCCGTTCGTCGAGCGCCAGCTCGAAGACTTTTTCTCCCGCCTCGCCGACCTCGGGCTCCCTCGCCACGTCGCGCGGCGCATGAATCACTGGCCGGCGTTCGCCATCGACGTCAGCGTCGAGCAGGTCTTCGACCAGACGCCCGGCCCGAACGCCGGTGCTGCCATCTCGTCATGAATCCGAATCTCCGCGACCTCTTCCGCTGCTTCCAGGGCGTGATGCCGAGCATCATCGCCACGGCCGACGAGCACGGCCTGCCGAACGTCACGTACGTCAGCCAGGTCTATCTCGTCGACGACAAGCACGTCGCGCTCAGCTGCCAGTTCTTCAACAAGACGCGCCGCAACCTCGATCGCAATCCGTACCTTTGCGCCGAGGTGATGGATCCGGCGAGCTTGGCGACTTATCGGTTGCATCTGCGCTATCTGCGCTCCGAGACGACCGGGCCGCTCTTCGATGCGATGACGATGCGCGTCGACGCCATCGCGTCGCACACGGGCATGGCCGGCGTCTTCCGTTTGCTTGCGGCGGACGTCTTCGCGATCGAGCGGATGGAAGTCGTCGACGGCTTTCTCACCGATGCGCCGGCGGACGGCGAGATCGAGGAGATCTCGCTCGACGGCGTGCGCACCGAATTGCGCGGCGTGCAGATCATCAGCGACCGCATCAACCGCGCGGCCGACCTCGGCTCGCTCCTCGACTCGGTGCTCGACGCGCTCGATCAATATTTCGGCTTCCATCACACGATGGTCCTGCTCGCCGATCCGGATGGCGAACGGCTTGTCACCATCGCCAGCTGCGGCTTCGGCGAGAGCGGCGTGGGCGCCGAGGTGATGATCGGGGAGGGATTGATCGGGGCGGTGGCGCGGGAGCGACGGCTGCTGCGCATCAGCGGCCTGGAGACGAATCTCCGCTACGGACGTGCGATCCGGCGCGAGGCGCAACAGAGTGGGAGCGCGGTGAAGCCGGAGATCCCCTTGCCCGGTCTCGCCGATGCGCAGAGCGCGCTCGTGATCCCGCTCTCGGTCGGCGATCGCCTCGTCGGCGTGCTCGCCGCGCAGAGCAAGCTCGCGCTCCGCTTCGGCGAATGGCACGAGGCGTATCTCGAATTGATCGGCAACCAGATCGCGCTCGGCATCGATCGGATGCAGGAACGCGCCGACGACGTCGAGACGTCCGAGCCGAAGATCCTCCTGCCGATCGCGAAGAAGACGGCGCCTGCGCGCACGCTCGTCTATTACCGCAACGACGACTGCGTCTTCATCGATGACGAATACCTCGTGCGCAACGTGCCCGGCCGCATCCTCTGGCGGCTGTTGCGCGACCGCGAGGAACGCGGCCGCA
>JAFAVZ010000468.1 GCA_019242175.1 Acidobacteriota bacterium | reverse complement strand
AGCACGCGCCGCGCGACGCAGTTCTCCAGCGCGGCCTGCATCACGCCGGTACCGGAGGCGGTGACGACGAACGCGTCGCCTCTCGTGGCGAAGAGCTCGCGCAGGTCCGCGCGGATGGAGCGGAAGAGCTCGCGGAATTCGGGGCTGCGGTGGCCGATCATCGGCCGCGTCAGCTCCTGCAGCAATTCGGGGCGAACCCACGTGGGGCCGGGAACGAAGAATTTGCAGTCGGTCATGACAGAAGGTGGGGAAGCGCGTCCGCGAGCCGCTCCACGTACACGTCGGCATTCTGCTTCACGCGCTCGCGGCGCGCCACTCCTCCGAAGCCGATGAAGAGATCCACGGCCGGCTTCGCCTCGAGATCGCTCACGCCGTCGCCGATGAAAGCCGCTCTTCCGTGCGACCGCGCGCGGACGTCGCGCACCACGAGCTCCTTGCCGCCCGGCCTCGCCAGAAACGAACGGCGATCGAAGTCTTCGTACGCGCCGTTCGCGTCGAAACGCAACGCGACGGCGTGCGTCGCGCGCTCGGAGATGCCGAGGTGCTTCGCCAGCGGTGCGATCGCCTGCTGGATGCCGGCGGTGACGAGATGGATTTGCGCGCCTTCGTTGCGCAGCGTCTCGATCGTGTTCATCGCGCCTTCGGTCAGCGATCGCACGTACGTCTCGCCGAGCTTTTCGACGGCTTCGCGCGTCGGGCGGATCAGCTCGAGCCGGCGCGCGTAAACCTGATCGAGCGGGATCTCGCCGTTCATCGCCTGATCGGTGAGCCGCGCAATCTCCGGATTGCCGCCGGCGAGCACGTCGATGCCTTCGATCGTGACGAGCGTCGAGTCGACGTCGAAGAAGACGAAGCGATAGCGAACGCTCATGAGGCCACCACGACTTTCACGAGATCGGAGAAGCGGTCGAGATAGTGATCGGGATGCGAGGCGCGCAACTGTTCCTCCGATGAGGAGCCGGTCGGGACGACGGCGACGTCCATCCCACTGTTGCGCGCGGCGCGGACGTCGATCGGCATGTCGCCGACGAAGAGCGCATCAGCCGCCGCGCAGTCGGTGGTCTCGAGCGTGTGGATCACGTGCTGCGCGTCCGGCTTGCGCGCGCCCGCGAGATCGGGGCCGACGATCGAGCGGAAGTACGGCGCGAGTCGGAGGAACTCCAGGATCTTGCGCGAGAACGCCGTCGGCTTGTTCGTGCAGACGGCCATGATCACGCCGCGCTTCGCGAGCGCTTCGAGCGTGGATTCGACATCTGCGAGCACCTTCGACATCCCGCAGCAGATCTCGTCGTAACGAACCTCGAACGCGGTCTGCACGCTGCGCGGAACGTCGTCCCGCTCGAATGCGCGCTGCAGCAGTTTCTCGAGTCCATCGCCGACGAAGTCGCGGATGCGCGCGGCGCTCAGCTCATGCAGCCCATGCTCCCGCCGCGCGAAATTCACTGCCTCGGCGAGCGCCGCATACGAGTCGACGAGCGTGCCGTCCAGATCGAACAGCACCGCTCGGTAACGGAGAGCCTGGGTCATGGGCGGAGGATTCTAGCCTCCTCTACGGTGAAGCGGGGCCAGTCGTCCACCTGCTTCCAGCCTTCCACGAATACGACGTCGACGTCGAAATGTGCGAGGAGATCGCGCGGCTTCCCGAACGAGACGCGCTCCGTCTCGGTGCCGCGGAAGACGACCGCCTCGCCATCGCCGGCGAGGATGACCGGCTCGGCGCCGGCGTTACGAAACGTGTTCGTATCGCCGCGATCCCGTTCGTTGAGCGGATGGTGCGTATGCTTGATCGCGCCGACGCGTTCGCCGCGTGCGACGTGTACGCGGATCAGCTCGGCAATAGTCGTGGTTTTGCCGCTTCGTGACGCGCCGATGATGGCCATGACACGCATGGCCGCTATCCTGACACGCTATGCGCCGCTCCCTGGCCGCCGCACTCCTCCTCTTCGCCCTCTCGGCCGGCGCCGCGAATCTGCGCGACGAGAAGCAGCCGGATCGCATTCAGGCCGCGTTTCCGGCGAAGGCGAAGCTGCGGCTCGTGAACGTGTGGGCCACGTGGTGCGTCCCCTGCGTCGAAGAGATGCCGACGCTGCGCGCGATCGACGACGCATTCGGGGCCGAGCTGGCGATGCTCGGCGTCTCGATGGACGACATGATCCCCGGCGCGAAGCGCGACAAGGTCCTCTCGTTCCTCGACAAACAGAAGATCGCCTATCCCAACCTCTACTACACCGGCAACGCCGACGACCTCGGCGATCGCATCAAGTTCGACGGCGAGATCCCCATCACCATCGTTTACGACCGCAACGGCAAGGAGCTGTGGCGGCATCAGGGTCTGCTCCAACGCGACCCGACCATCGCGGAGCTGCGGAAGCTCCTCAGGAGGACTGAATGATGAAGAAGCTGTTTGCAATCGCATGTCTCCTCACCTTCGCGGCCGTCGCCTACGCGGACGAGCTCGCGGTCGGCGCGAAGGCGCCGGGCTTCACGCTCGTCGACGCGAAGACGGGACAGAACGTCTCGTTCAAGCCGGGCGACGGCAAGCTCTCGGTCGTCGTGTTCACCTGCAACGGCTGCCCGTACGCGAAGGCTTTCGAGCCGCGCATCGTGGAGCTGGCGAAGCAGTACCAGGCGAAGGGCGTCGCGTTCTACGCGCTGAACCCGAACGACGAGATCAAGTTCCCCGTCGAGACGCTCGGGGAGATGAAAACCCGTTCGTATCCGTTCCCGTACCTCAAGGATGCCGACAGCGCGATCGCTCACGCTTACGGCGCGCGCGTGACGCCGCACATCTTCGTCGTCGACAAGACCGGCACCGTGCGCTATCGCGGCTACGTCGACGACAGCGCGAAGCCGGAAGAGCGCAAGACGACCGGCCTGACGAACGCGCTCGACGATCTGCTCGCGAACCGCGAAGTCGCGAACAGCAACACGCGCGCGTTCGGCTGCTCCATCAAGTTCAAGAGCTGAAGCCTTGTGCGGGCACGGCCCGCTGCGCTTGTTGGCCAAGCCTTCACCCGGTGTTGCGTCCTGGCCGGCTGGCGAACGAGATGACGTCTGGCGTTGTCATCCTGAGCCCCGAAGAGGGCGAAGGATCTCCGGGCACGTGCGCTTGTCGCCGGCATCAGGAGATCCTTCCCCGTCTTCGCGGGTCAGGATGACAACGCGTAAAACCGTGCGATGACACCCACACTATGAAACGACTCTTCCTTTGTCATCCTGAGCCCCGAAGAGGGCGAAGGATCTCCGGGCACGTGCGCTCGTCGCCGGCATCAGGAGATCCTTCCCCGTCTTCGCGGGTCAGGATGACAACGCGTAAAACCGTGCGATGACACCCACACCATGAAGCGACTCTTTCTCCTTCTCCTCCTCCTCGCCGCCGTTCCGCTTTTCGGGCAGGACAAGCTCCAGCAGCTCGCGCAGGAAAAGCTGCAACAGATTGCGAGCGCCACCGCGCTCACGATCAACCTCGAGCCGCTCGGCGACAACGATGCGGGCGTCGTGCTTCGCGCGACGTTCCGTTACACGTTGCCGGAGGAGATCCCGCCGGAAGCGATCGCGTTGCAGGGGTCGGTGATGCAGGCGGGCGTCGTCGTGAAGAACTTCCGTTTCATGCTCGGCCCCGATCAGCAAAAGTCGACGCGCACGGTCTTTACGGTGCCGGCCGGGGAGACGGAGATCGAGGCAAAGCTCGTCGTCGCGTACGAGGATCTCGTGACGCCGATCATCGTCGGCAAGGAGTCGGCGAAGCTCACGGTCGCGAAGACGAACAAGCCGTATGTTGCGACCGCGGGCGACGGCGCGGAGGCCATTGTGGCCGAGGGGATTGTTCCTGAGAGCTCGGGAGCGGTGAAGATCCGGCCGCCGCGGAGAGACGTCGCGCCGAACCTGTTTCTCATCGACGTCGACACCGCGCCGCAGGTGAAGAAGGTGGAGTTCTGGGTCGAGAACAAGAAGATCATGACCCGCAACGCCCCGCCGTATCACGCGGAGCTCGACCTCGGCAAGATTCCAAAGCGCGTAGAGGTTCGCGCGGTCGGCTACGACGAGAAGGGGCGCTACGTCGATGCCGACGCGTTCGTCGTCAACGAACGCGAGACGCCGCTCGAGGTGAAGATCACCCGCACCGTCACGCCCGACCAGGTCTCGCACTTCAAGCTGAGCGTGCAGAACCCGAAGAACACGGAGATCAAGACGGTCATCCTGTACGCGGGCAAGAACAAGATCTACGAGTGGTCGCACCCGCCGTATGCGGTGGACCTCCCGAATGCGCGGCTGGCGAACGTCGACTTCGTGCGCGCCGCGGTGACGGACGAAACGGCGTACGAAGCCGGCGATCTGTTGTTCCTGAACGGCGACCGCTACACGGAGGAGATCGACGTCAATCTCGTGGAGCTCCCCGTCTCGGTGACCGACGCTGCAGGCCTACCGATCGCCGGACTCACCGAGAAAAACTTCACCGTGCTGGAGAACGGCAAGCCGCAGAAGCTCGCCAGCTTCAACTACGCATCGAATCTGCCCATCTCCGTCGGTGTGCTCATCGATCACTCGGGGAGCATGGTCAAGCGGATGGACGCGACGAAAGAGGCGGCGATCGAGTTCTTCAGGACGATCCTGAAGGGGAAAGACCGCGCGTTCATCGGCGGCTTCGCCTTCGACGCCTCGAAGCTCGCGCCGTTCGTCGGCGACATCTCCGTACTGCAGGCGCAGGTGGATGCGATCCCGAAGGCGGAAGGCGGCACGTCGCTGTACGACGCGATCGTCACCGGCCTCTATCGCTTCCGCAACGTGCAGGGCCGCAAGGCGCTCATCGTGCTGACGGACGGCGAGGACACCACATCGCGCCTGCCGTACGACGAGATGCTCAGCTACGTGCGCGCGTCGCGCGTGCCGCTGTACTTCATCGGCATCGGCCTCGGGTTCGGCGACATGAGCGGCACCTCGAAGATGAAGGCGCTCGCGGCGGAGACCGGCGGCGTGGCGTACTTCATCAAAGACGTGAAGCAGCTCAAGGACACATACTCGACGCTGGAGAAGGATCTACGCTCGCAGTACCTCCTCGCGTACAACACCGAGAGCACGAAGAAGGACACGGCGTACCGCTCCGTGGAAGTGAAGGTGGATCAGGCGACCGCAAAGGTACGCACGATCCGCGGCTTCATCCCTTAGTGGGAAAACGTGGGAACCGGCTTCAGCCGGTTCCGGGACGGGCTGAAGCCCGTCCCCACGTTTCGGGCGTTTTAGATCGCGATGCCCCAGCCGTCGAATTCGGCGTCGTGCTTGGTCGCAAGGTCGACCATCTCTTGCACGAACGCTTCGCTCGTCACTTCGCCGACGGTGCTGAAGCGGACGGCCTGCACGGACCAGGCGCCATCCTCTTCCTGATCGCCGGCGACGAGGACGTCGAAGCCCTTCGCGCGCAGCTCCTCGTCCAACCCTTTCGCGCCCGCCTCGGAACGAGCGACGAAGAAGAAGTCGACCGGGCCGTCGGTGGAGAGATCTCCGCCGTTGTCGCGGATCATTTCGAGGAGCTCGACGTTGCGGGCCAGATGTTCCTGCAGGGTGCTCATTGTTGGTTCAGCCTCTCGTACGACGCGCGCAGCATGGTCACGCGCTTCACGTAATTGCGTGTCTCTGGGAAGGGGATCGACTCGAGGAACTCGTCCATCGGTTTCCGCGGCGCCGCGCGGCGCCATTTCATCACGTTCCCCTGCCCGGCGTTGTACGACGCCACCGCGAGCTGCGCGTTCCCGCCGAAGAGATTCACGAGCATCTTCAGGTGCATCGTCCCGATCTCGATGTTCGTCGACGGATTCTCCAGGCTCGATACGTTGAAGGAACGGTAAATACGCGCGCCGAGCTCCTTGCCGGTCGCAGGCATCAGCTGCATCAGTCCGGTGGCGCCGACCGCCGATCGCGCGCGCGGGTTGAAGTAGCTCTCCTGCAGGATGAGCCCCATCACCAGGTACGGATCGAGGCCCTGCTTCGACGAGTACTTGCGGATCGCCTCGCCGTACTTTTCCGGGTAGTACATGCGGATGAAGTACGCGGGCACGGAATCCTGCTCGACGGTTGCGAGCTGGGGGAACGCGCGTTTCAGCGAACGGTACGTCAGCTGCCGATCGCCCGCCGCGTTGTAGAGATCGGCGAGCAACGCGTCCGCGTACGGCTGGTTCTTCGCGTTCATGTTCTTCTGGATCTCGAGCCGCGCGTTGGGCATGTCGGTGAGCGCGGTGAGCTCGTACGCGAGGCGCAGCTCGCGCGCCATGTTCTGCTCCGCGACGGTCCGCCAGTCGGGACGCGGCAGCGTGAGCGGATTCACGTGACTTTCCTGCCGCGTCGCGCCGCGTGCGACGGAATGCATCGCGTAGAGATCGAGATACGGCGCGGACGCGAGCTTCTGGTAGATCGCCTTCGCGCCCGGACCGTCGCCGGCGCGCTCGATCGTCCGCGCGTACCAATACTCGGCCTGACGCTTCACGTTCGGGTTCTGGTACGTGTCGGCAATGAAGCGCAGCAGCTCCTTCGCGGCGTTCAGATCGCCGCGCACGTACGCGGCCCACGCCTTGTCCCAGAAGTGCTGCAGTCCCGGATCGGCGAGGCGATCGAGCTTGACGATCTGCGCCACGAGATCCTTTGCATAAGGATCCTGGTTCTTCGCCTCGGCGATCTCGACGAGCGTGCCCAGCACCTCGAGCCGCACCGGCTCCGCGAGCGGCAGCTGGAGCATGTCCTTCAGCCGCTCCGATGCGAGCCGTTCGTATTCTTCGCGCTTCGCCTTCTTCGCCAGATCGACGAGCTGGACGGTCTTCTTGACGTTCGCGAACTTCGGCTTCGTGACCGTCTTCGCCTTCTTGCCCTTGCCGACTTTCACCTTCGTGGTGCCGACCTGCTTCTTCTCCACGATCTGCTTGGGCACCATCGGATTGATCGACGCCGCCAGCGCGCGGTAGTTCTTCGACGCCGTGTACAGCGCCGGAATCGCGTACATGTATTGGCCGGACGTGAGCGGCTCCAGGACCCGGTTCGAGTCGTCGTAGCGCTTCAGTTGATTGAGGGCGAGACCGCGGTTGAGTGCGACGGGCGCGTGCAGCGAAGCGGGTGCTGCGGGCTCCAGCGCGGTCAGCTCGTCGTAGGCTGCCTGCGCATCGCCATCGCGCAGCAACGCGAGTCCGCGATCGAATCGTTCGGACGCAGACAACGGCAGCGGAGCGCCGTCGGGAAGACCGGAGAGCGTGCGCATCACGGCGATGGCTTCCGGCGCCTGTTCCGCTTTCGGCGAGTGCACCACGATGTTACGCGCGTTGATCATCACGCCGGCCACGTCGCCCAACGCGAGGCGCGACTGCAGCGCAAGCCAACGCGCACGCGCGGCTACGACCGGCGACTCGCTGCGCGCGCCGACCGCCGCATACGTCTCGGCCGCGTGCGTGCGGTCGGCGGCGTCGGCATAGGCGTCGCCGAGGCGGGTGCCGGCGTCGTCGGAGTAGACGAGTTGCGGGTTGCGGCGGAAGAGCTGGGCCAGCGTCGTGCGCGAGGCGTTCTTGTCGCCGGCCATCTGCTGGCCCATCGCGAGATAGTAGAGGCGGTACTCCTCGACGGCGCGGCTGCCGAAGTCGAACGAGCCGAGTTGCTTCACCGCTTCGGCGCCGTCCTTCTTGCCGATCGCAGCGCGGCCCGCGGCGTACACTTCGCGCAGCTTCTCGAGATCGGGCGGCGCGAGCGGTTTCTCGACGACCGCCGGCTCATCGGCGATCTCCGGTGCTCGGCGTTCGCGATAGGCGCGGTACCCGAAAAACGCACCGGCGGCGACGACCGCCACGACGGCGATCGCGATCCACCAGCGTTTCCCCAACCTGCGCACGAGTCAGCCTCGGTGCGAAGGGGATGCCCGGATGTAGGGGCCGGCTTCAGCCGGCCCGGACGGGCTGAAGCCCATCCCTACATTTACAGCCCCAGCGACTCGCTGTTGCCGTCTGCCAGGATGCGCACCAGCTCGTCGTAGAAGTAGTTCGAGACCTTCCGGACGTCTTCGCTGATGCGCTCGTCGTACATCTGGCGGCTGCGGTCGATGTCTTCCTTCAGCCGCTCGTACAGGTCCTTGTTCTTGCGACCCTGTTCGACCTTCGCCTCGTTGTACAGCTTGATCTCGGAAACGAGCAGCCGGGCGAAGCGTCGCGCCTCGTCGTGCTTTTTTGTGTCCTCGCCCTGCGCGCCGGAAGGCGCCGCATTGCGATTGATGTTCGCCGGCGGGATGTACTGCGTCGACGGGCGACCACCCTCCTCGAGCGCCGAAGCCGCCGGAGGTGCGGCGGGCGCGGAGGGCGGCGGTGGCGGAGCAACCGGAGCGGGAGGAGGCGGCGGGGGAGGCGCGGGGGCGGGCGTCGGGCGCGGCGAAGGAGCGCTCAGCTCCTCGGCCGTCGTCATGTTGAAGCTGGGAGACGGCGAGGCCATCATCGCCCGGATCTGATCCGCGCTGATGGCGACCGTCGACTCCGGGCCCTGCGCGCGCGACGGAGCGGGAGCGGCAGGAGGCGTCGGAACCTTTGGCGTCGGGACGTTGCCCGCGCTCGTCAGCGCGCCGATGCGCTGCGTCGACGACGGAGCCGCGGGCGCAGGCGCGGCCGCTGGCGGCGGGGCGGGAGCGGCCGGGCGGGGAGTGATGGGCGAAGAAACGGCGATCGTCGCATCGGGGCTGGCGTTCGCCGGAACTGCGCCGACGTCATTCAGCGTCGGCGAGGGGATCTTCTTGCGCATCGCCACCGTGTCGATCAGGAGACCGGTGGTGAAGACGAGCAGCTCGACGGCAGACGCATCGAGCTTCGCGACGTCGGCATCCGTCGCATCGACGTAAACCGCGGCGGCGATCGTGTCCTTGATCACCATCGGCACGAGGATCGCGCGTTGCGGCGCGCCTACGCCGAGGCGGGTGGCGAGGTTCTGGCCGTTCCAGTGGATGACGCGTTCCTCGGTCCGCAGTGCGTCGAGCTCGGAGATGAGGCCGGGCGTCGCGTTGAAGCGCTTCACCGCCTCGTCGTTGCCGCCGTGCGCCGAGAAGCCGACGCCTTTCCAGCCGCTGAACGTCTCGCCGCCGCGCAGGATCAGCAGCGCCGCGCGCGAGCCGAAGCTGAGGCACTGTTCGAGAAGTGCGTTGAGGATCTCGACCTGCGACTTGCCGCGTTCCACGGCCTGGATCGCGTGGCGCACGAGCGACGTGTTGCCGCCGCCCGACGGTGCCGCAGCGACCGGCTCCGGCTTTTCGGCGGCGTAGTTTTCTTCGAGCTCGCCGATCGCCTTCTGAATCTGCGGCAGAAACGTGATCGCGTTGACGTCCGCCTGCACGCTCTGGAGCGCGGCCTTCAACTGCTGATCGACGGCGACGCGAACGTCGTCGATCGAGGAGCGGATCTCTCCCACCATCCTCTCGATCGCCTCGCGAACATTCGCGTCGATCGAGCCCGCGACTTCCTCGCCCCTCACGGCCATAAATCCTCCGGCTGCTGTAGCTTGAACCCGGCCGTGCGCGGACCGGCGCATCGGCTTGCGGATTATCGAGCGGGGGGGATTGGGTGTCAAATGCGCGCCGTGCTACCTTGCACGCAATGAAACGCGCTTTTCTCGTCCTGGCGCTGCTCCTCGCGTCCGCGTGCGCCGACGATCCTTCCGATACCGGCCGGTCCGACTGGCTCCACGTTCTCCACCGCAAGAAAGTCGCGGCCGCGCCCCAGGCGTCCCAGAAAGAGAAACAGGTCTACGCCGACTCCCTCGCCGCGTTCGTGCAGAAGCACCCGAAGCACGGCCGAGCCCGCGAGGTCTACCAAACCATCCAGCTCGACTTCGCCCGCGAGCTGGCCTCCCTCGGCCGTTACCAGGATTCCATCCGTTTCTACCGCGCCGTCCTCGATCACGATCCCGAGAACGAACAGGCTCTGCGCGGCGTGCGCGACGCGGCCGAGCATCTCTCCGTGACGCGCGAGAAGCTGCTCTCGCTGGAAAAGGGGATGTCCCAGAAAGACGTCGCCTCGATTCTGGGGAAGCCGATTCCGGGCTGGAAACAGAAGACGAAACGCCGCGACTCGACGATCGAGGCCTGGTACTACCGGACGATCGAAGGCACCGTGGCCGGCGTTTACTTCCGGGATGGCGAGCTCTTTGCGGCCGAGGCGGCGTCGAATGCGCGACTTTCCCCGCTTTAGCCCGTTCGCTCACAGCAAATTCACGGGAAATCGGCGTTGCATGTGCAAATGTTGAAGGGAGCGCCATGCCTCTGTACGAATATCAATGCAGCCAGTGCAAGGAGCGGATGGAGATCCTGCAGAACATCTCCGATCCGCCTTACTCGCACTGCCCGAAGTGTGGCGGAGAGATGAAGAAGCTCCTCTCCGCGCCGGCCATCCAGTTCAAGGGATCCGGTTTCTACAAGACGGACTACGCGAGCGGCTCTTCCTCGTCGTCGACCTCGTCCTCCTCGGCGAAGTCGGAATCGAAGAGCGAATCGGCATCGACGTCGTCGGAATCATCGAAAAGCGAGAGCAAAACAGAGTGACGGTAACGGCGCTGGACGCCATGGGAATGGCGAAGGGCTTCAAACGCCGGGCGGACTCGGTCCTCGAAGAGGTCTTCCGCTCGATGTTCGAAGAGATCGACACGGACAAGATCCGCCGTGAGGTGGAGACGCTCCGCGAGTCGACGCCCGACTACCAGCCCGCCCAGCACGCGAAAGTTCTCGCCCGCCGCGCCGCGCTCCGCTGCGCCGCCGCCGGCGCCGTCACCGGCCTTCCCTCCGGCCTCCTCGCCATCGGCACGCTCGGCGCCGATCTCGCCTACCTGATGTACCAGCAATTCCGTCTCATTCTCGGCATCGCCGCCGTGTACGGCCACGAGCCCTCCGGACGCGAACGGTTCGCCGAAGCGCTTTCGTGTCTCGCCTACTCATCGGGCGTGGGACTCGGTAAACAGGGCGTCGCGACGTTGCTCGAAGCGGCGACGCTCGAAGGCGGCGTCGTGGCGGAGAAGATCGGCGCGCGTTTCATGCGCGATCGCATCACGAAGCTCGTGCCGTTCGTCGGCGCGATCTCCGGCGGCGCGCTCAACTACGCCGCGGTGCGCGCGGTGGCCCGTTCCGCGATTCGCTATTACGAATCGCGTGTCGATGAAACCGTTGCCGACGAAATCTGGGCCGAGGGCGATCGCGAGCACGCCTGAGCGGCCGTTTTCCAACGGGCTTCGTGTGTAACGGATTGGCGGAATGCATCCGCAAGCACCTCGGTTTCGTCGCGTGAACTGACGATGCCGAAATTCGAAATGGAAGAGATCCCGGAGGTCCGCTCCGCGTTCATGGAACGCCGCAGACTCCGCCGCATTCGGATGATCGTCGAGCTCACGCACAACGTCATCTCTGGTGACGACAGCGTGTCGTATCGCGAAGCGCGATGCCTCGTCGAATGCGCGCGCAAAGCGATCCTCGAGCTGCATCCCGCCTTCGTCGAACGCTACGAATGCCTCGTGCGTCCCCACTTCGAGCGCGTGCTCGCCGGCCGCTGGCCGAATGAAGAGCCGCTCGGTCCCTGCGACTCCGAGCTGGTCAACTAGCCGATACGGCCGGCAGCGTCGGTTGGCCAAGTCTGCACGCCGCCAGTCGTAACTGCGAGCTCACTCGGCGCCTCGCTCCGAGTCCGGCGTCACACCCTTCACTTCCAACTTCTCGATCACTTCCCGCGGATACGCCGCGCGTCGCGCGAACACCATCGCCGTGTCGTCGTAACCGATGAGCGCCCAATCGCGGCGCGGCCAATACGCGAGCGATGCGGGCATCGATCGATGTTCGCCATTCGTCGCATCGATCACGTCGAGCGGCGCGCGGTATTCATCGACGGCGAGGTTGATGCGGTACTTGCGCAGCAGCGCGAACCAGGCCCGCCCATCCTCCCGCGCGATCGCGTACTCCTCGTTGAACGCGTGATAGAGCTCGTTGCGGCCGTCGGTCAACACGCGGCGTTGCGGATACGAGCTCCAGATGAGATAGCCGCCGAACTGGTCGGGGTTGTAGAGATTGCCCGGCAACGGCTTCACCAACTGCGCGGCGTTCACCGGAAACCGCTTCGGCGCGAGCACGTTCGTGTGCGGCGTGGCGATCGCGACCCACAGGATCGGAATCGGGACGAGCCAGCGCAGGATCGGCTTCCAGTTCTCGAACGGCGTCGTGAGGATCGGAAACGCCGCGAACCACAAGCCTTGGTTGCGCACGCTCCGAATCGCGAGCGCGGCGAAGACGGCGAGCAGCAACGCGGGCCAGAGGTCGCGTCGCTTGTCTTTGCTCAGCGCAAACAACGCGATTGCGATGGCGACCGTCGCGTACAACCACGGAAAGAGCAGCGGCGGACTCGGGAGCCATTCGGCGTTCACGAACGATCCGCTGCCTACGTAAGACGTCAGCATGATCGGCGCTGCGACGCCGCGCCAACCGTATGGATTCACGAACAACGCGACGGCGGACATCGCGGTTGTGCGCACGTCGCGCGTCAGCACGAGTGCGACGAGCGGCGCGAGCAGAGCCGACGGATGCACGTTGATCCACACGATCGTCACGAGCACGAACAGCCACGGCTTGCGCACGCTCGCGATCGCGAGCACGAGGAGCAGCGCCGCGACCGCGGAAGGACGCGCATCGAGTTGTTGGTGGCCGCCGAGGAAGGCGAGCGAAGCGAGGAGGGGAGCGTTGGATTTGCGCCAGCCGATGACGAAGATCGCGCCGACCAGCAACGCGCGCGCGATCCAGAGCGCAGGCAAACCGCCGAGCATTTCGAGCAAGCGCGCGGCGATCTGGAAGAGCCACTCGCCGTTGATCCACGGCACGCGGTCGCTGGCGATCGCGAACGGATCGGTGAGCGGCAGTGCGTGATGTTCGAGGATCCAGCGCCCGGTGGCGAGGTGCCAGAACGCGTCGTAGCTCCGGATGGGAGCGAGCGCCGCCGCGGCGAGGACGAGGAGCGCGACGAGCGAGCGCCACGACATGCGCGGCGAGTATACGGGGGGAAAACGTAGGGCCGGCTCTCTAGCCGGCCGCAGTCGAAAATGATGCGGCGGGCCATGCCCGCCGCGTCCGTGTTTCATGGGGCCGGCTGGAGAGCCGCCCCTACGTTTCGTTATCGCGTTTCGCCGGAAGGCGGCGCCGGAGGGGTGGGCGGCGGTGGCGGCGTCCCGCCGTTCTGCACTTCGATGTCGCCGTTCACCGTGGAGATCTTCAGCTCGTACTTGCCGCCGTTCACTTCGCCCGAAACGCGGCGGCTGCCGGGATTCGAGCGGATGCTGAGCGGGAACGAAGCCTCGAAGTCACCGTTCACCTGGGTGAGATCGCAAGCGAACGAGGCGCTCTTCGGCAACACCATCTCGACGTCGCCATTCACGGTCTTGAGGCTCGCGCCCTGGAACGTCTCGAGGAATCGCGCCTTCACGCGACCGTTCACCGTCTTCGCCGAGACTTCATTCACGCCGCTGGTCTCGAGCTCGATCAGACCGTTCGTCGTGGCCACTTGCGTCGGGCCATTGACGCCGGTCGTCGCGATGCGGCCGTTGACGGTATTGAGGTCGAGCGCCACGCGCGGCGGCACGCGCAGCGAGTAGTCGATGGTGATGTCGTCGGTATCCCAGAAGTGCAGCTTCTTGCGTTCGCGGGTGCGGGCCACGGTGAGCGAGTCGCCGTCGACTTCGCTGCGGAAGAAGCCGTAGTTCTCGTTCGCGTTCTTCGTCGGCTGCTCGCGACGGGAGCGGATCTGGGCCACGAGCGAGATCTTGTCGTCGGTGCCCGCCTCAACCTTCAGGTTGCCGTTGATCTCGCGGATCTCGATGCGGTGGATGGCGGAGGCGGGGAACGTCTTCTCGACGGTGTACGTGCGGCGTTCGCCGACGGCACCACAGGAAATCGCGAGCAGCGAGACGATCGCGATCGGTAAATAATGGCTGCGGGTCCTGGTGTTCATATCGCGCCTACGCGAAATCGTACGGCAGTGCAGGGAAAGAGTTTCACTTCATGACAGATAGCTCACAGACGACGCTGCTGCGCGTCGCGGCGTTTCTCGTCGACGCCTTGTCGATCTCCATCCTTCTCATCCTCCCGGCTTCGATCGTCAGCTACGCCATGGCCTGGATCGGCGGCTCCGTCAAAGCCATCCAGATCGTCTGGTACGTCGCCCTCGGCATTCTCATGCTCTGCCTGCTCCTGCGCGACGGCTACCACGGCCGTTCGATGGGAAAGCGACTTTTGGGCCTGCGCCTGCTGACGCCGCGCGGCGAGGGCTGCGGCTACGGCCGTTCCATCGTGCGGAATGTACCGATCGTGCTCCCACCGTGGAACCTCGTGGAAGCGGTGCTCGTCGTGATCGGCAAGCCGCGCACCGGCGACAAGATCGCGAAAACGATGGTTGCTGAAGAGTAGGTGAGCGGGCGTCCCGCCCGCGTCCGTCGGGCGTCTCGCCCGACGGTACCGCGAACAGGAGCCGTTAACCACGACACGAGACGGTACACGAGACGGTACCGCGACACGTCTCGTGCCGCGGCGAAAATCGCCGGGCGGGGACGCCCGTCGATCGCGGACGAGACGTCCGCTCACCGATCGAACCCGAACCGCTTCTCGGTCAGCGTCTTCGCGAGCTCGTCCGCGCGCGAGAGCCGCACGTCGAGCTCGAGCTCGTTCGTCTCGCCAAAGTGCTCGGCCACGAGCAGGATGTGCGGCGGCTCGACCATCCGGTAGATGGTGCCCATCGTCTCGAACGGCACCGTCACGCGGAATCGCCGATAGACATAGCGATCGACGACAGTCGCCTCGCGCATCGCCGCGGCCGCGCTCTCCCGATACGCGCGAGATAGCCCGCCCGTGCCGAGCTTCACCCCGCCGTACCAGCGCACGACGACCGCGCCGACGTCCTGAAACTCGCCGATCGCCGCGAGGATCGGCCGTCCCGCGGTTCCCGAGGGCTCGCCCGCATCGGAGCTGCGTTGCCGCGCTTCCTCGTGCAGACGAAACGCCCAGCAGTGATGCGTCGCATCGAAGTACTGCTTCTGGATCTTCTGCAGCTCGGCGAAGAACTGCTCTTCGGTCGTCACCGGAAACGCGATCCCGAGAAAGTCGGAGCGCTCGATCTTGATCCGCGCCTCGGCGAAGCCGGCAATCGTTTGGTAATGATCAGACATGGCGATGCGCGGAAACGTAGCGGTTGCCGCGCAGATAGAACCGCAATGGCCACGCGGCCGCGTCGCCCGCGCCATCGACGCCGATGCGCGGGCTCACGGCGATGTCCCTCTCGTCGATCGCCACGTCGCGCGGTGCGAGCCAGAGACGCGTGCCTTCGAGCGTTTCGCCATCGAGCTCGCGATCGATCGCCAACGCAGCGCACAGCTTCCCCGGTCCGTTCATCAGATCGAAGTCGCGTTTCGCCTTCGGCCGCCGTTCGCGCATCGACTCGATGCCTTGCACCGGTTCCGCGGCGCGCAGAAGAACCGCTTCCGCGATGTCCGCCTCGCCGCACACGACGTTCACGCACCAATGCATGCCGTACGTGAAGTAAACGTACGCATGTCCGCCTTCGAGATACATCGACTCGTTACGCGCCGAGCGCAGACCACGACGCGCATGGC
>JAFAVZ010000091.1 GCA_019242175.1 Acidobacteriota bacterium | reverse complement strand
GCAGCTCGATGAGTACGAAGAGGCCGCGACCGTGACCGGCCTCTGGAGTCTCGATCCGGCGACGGGCGATTTGCGGATGCTCAACCACACGCCGTCCGGCCTCTTCACGCCGCTCATCGACAGCTTCGGCCGCGTCGTCTTCACGCGTTGGGATCATCTGCAACGCGATCAGCAGGCCGACACCGACGCGCTCGACGGCGACACCTACGGCACGTTCGACTACGCGGACGAAAGCGAGAACGCGGCGAAGCTCATCCAGCGCACCGAAGTCTTCCCCGAGCCGCGCGGCGACCGCACCGACCTCCTCGCCGGCACGAACCTGCGCGGCAACAGCATCAATCACTTCTTCCCGTGGGAGATCAACGAGGACGGGACGGCCGAGGAGACGCTGAATCATGTGGGGCGGCACGAGCTGCACGGCTACTTCGACATGAGCCTCAACGGCGACACCGGCGTGCAGGAGTTCATCCCCGAGACGAGCGGGCGCCTGAACAAGAACGAGGTCGAGAACTTCTTCCAGATCCGCGAGGATCCGGCGCATCCCGGCACTTACTACGGAATCGACGCGCCGGAATTCACGACGCATGCGGCGGGACAGATCATCAGCCTGCAGGCGGAGCCGACGCGCACCGCCGATCAGATCTCCGCGACGTACGTGACACCGCGCACGACGCGCGACGAGAACGACGGCACGGCGTCCGATGCGAGCGGCCACTATCGCGATCCGCTGCCGCTCTCGGATGGGACGCTGCTCGCGGTGCACACCACCGAGTCGCGGCGCGACGAGAACGAAGGCACGCGCGAGGCACCGACGACGCGCTACAAGTTCCGCATCAAAGCGATCCCGGCGTCGAACGGGACGCGCGTCGCAGGCGAGGCGCTGACGAACGGCTTCACGGCGAACATCTCGTATTGGGATCCGGACGTGAAGGTGACGTACTCCGGCGAGCTGTGGGAGCTGCAGCCGGTGGAAGTGCGCGCGCGGCCGCGTCCCGTGCAACGCGTGGAGTCGATGGAGGAGCCGGAGGCGAAGATCTTCCGCGAGGAAGGCGTCGACGCGTCGCAGTTCAAACAGGATCTGAAGACGAAAGGCCTCGCGCTGATCGTCAGCCGCAACATGACCGCGCGCGACGCGTTGGACAAACAACAGCCGTACAACCTGCGCGTCGACGGCGGCACCGCGTCGCACGTGACCGGCAGCGGGAAGGTGTACGACATCGCGCACTTCCAGCTGTTCCAGGCCGACCAGCTGCGCGGCGTCGGCGGCTTGCAGTCGCCGAAGGCCGGCCGGCGCGTGCTCGCGCGGCTGATGCACGAGCCGGCGGCGAAGAACCCGCCGACGAACGGCCCGCAATCGAGCGTGAAGATCGCCGCCGATGGCTCGATGGCCGCGCTCGTCCCCGCCCGCCGCGCGATGAGCTGGCAGATGACGGATGCCGCCGGCACGCCCGTCGTGCGCGAACGCTACTGGCTCACGTTCCAGCCCGGCGAGGTGCGCGTTTGCCACTCCTGCCACGGCGTGAACTCGCGCGACCAGCTCGCGCAGGCGCCGCCGCAGAATGCGCCCGAGGCTCTGCGGACGCTTTTGAAGTTCTGGAAGAGCGAGCAGACGGCGCCGCCGAAACGGAGGCGGGCGAAGTAGTTGCTCGTTGCTGGTTGGTAGTAGTTGCTGGTTGCTGGTTGCTGGTTGCTGGTTGCTGGTTGCTGGTTGCTGGTAGTCGTTGCTGGGTACTCGTTGCTGGGTACTCGTTGCTGATTACTTGCGCATCGGTTCGTTGAGGCGCAGCAGCGCGAGCAACCAGTAACCAGCAACCAGCAACCAGCAACCAGCAACCAGTAACCAGTAACCAGTAACCAGCAAACCAGCAACTGCCAGCCAGAACTGGAGGGTTCGCATGTTGGAAATGAAAAACATCAAGAAGATCTATCGCACCGCGGTGCTGGAGACGCATGCACTGGAGGACTTTTCGCTCGAGGTGAAGGCCGGCGAATTCGTCTCCGTCATGGGGCCGTCGGGCTCGGGGAAGACGACGTTCCTCAACGTCGCCGGCCTGCTCGACACGTTCGAGCAGGGCTCGTACATCCTCGATGGGAAAGACGTCAGCCGGCTGTCCGATCGCGACATGTCGCGCATCCGCAATCAGAACATCGGCTTCGTCTTCCAGTCGTTCAATCTGATTCCCGACCTCGACGTGCGGGACAACGTCGACGTGCCGTTGCGTTACCGCGGGCTGTCGGCGAGCGATCGCAAGAAGCGCATCGAGAAGGCGCTGGAGCTCGTCGGGTTGTCGTCGCGGGCGAAGCATCTGCCGTCGCAGCTCTCGGGCGGGCAGCAACAGCGCGTGGCGATCGCGCGCGTGCTCGCGGGCGATCCGAAGCTCATCCTCGCCGACGAACCGACAGGCAACCTCGACTCGCTGATGGCGCGGGAGATCATGGACCTCCTCGATCGCATCAACGCCGACGGCACCACGATCGTGATGGTCACGCACAGTCCGGAATGCGCGTCGCGCGCGCAGCGGCAGATCCACGTGCTCGACGGCCGCGTCGTCGATCTGGAGATCCCGCCGCTCACGATCGCGGGCGCGGGCGGCGGCCTGGCTGAGGCGGTGCGGTGAATGGTTACTAGTTGCTGGTTGCTGGTTGCTCGCACATCTCCGCCTGCAACGAACGAAGGCGCGAGGAACCAGCAACCAGCAACTCGGGAGACATCATGCTGAGCTATCACCTCCACACAGCCTTCCGCTCGCTGCGCCGGAATCCGGTCGTCACGGCGCTCCTCATCGGCGCGATCGCGATCGGCATCTGCGTCTCGACCACCTTCATCACCCTCCGCCATCTCCTCGGCCAGGATCCGCTGCCGGGTCACAGCCAGAAGCTGTTCTACGTGCGGATGGACAACTGGGATCCGCAGCGCTCGTACGTCCCGGACGATCCGAAGTCGTTGCCGACACAGATCACCTATCGCGACCTGCGCGAGCTGATGAAGTCGAACATCCCGACGCGCCAGAACGGCTCGTTCAAGTCGACGATGTTCGTCTTCCCCGATCCGAAAGTGTCGCGGCCGTTCAATACCGACGTGCGCCTCGTCTTCAGCGACTTCTTCCCGATGTTCGAAGTGCCGTTCCGGTACGGCTCGGGCTGGGACAAAGCCGCGGACGCGAAGCCGGAGCCGGTCGTGGTGATCAGCAAGTCGATGAACGATCGTCTCTTCGGCGGCGCGAACAGCGTCGGCAAGACGGTGCGGCTGGAGACGCGCGACTACAAAGTCGTCGGCGTGATCGAGGCATGGCGACCGTCCATTCGCTTTTACGACCTCACGAGCAACGCGGTCGCGCCGCCGGAAGACATCTACATCCCGTTCAACTTCGCGGAGATCCTCGAGGCTCGCACGTCGGGGAACTCGGATTCCTGGAAGGGCTTCACCGGGACGAAGTACTCCGACTTTCTCGCGTCCGAGAGCAACTTCATCCAGTTCTGGGTCGAGCTCCCGAATGCGGAGGCGCAGGCGGCTTACACGGACTTCGTGGACAACTACGTGCGCGAGCAGAAGAAGGTGGGGCGCTTCGCGCGGCCGCTCAACAACCACGTGATGTCGATGACCGATCTCATGGAAGCGTTCGAGATCGTGCCGAAGCAGCTGAAGGCGATGTCGATCGTGTCGCTGCTCTTTCTCGCCGTCTGTTCGCTCAACCTCGTCGGCCTGCTGCTCGGCAAGTTCCTGGCGCGTGTGCCGGAAGTCTCGGTGCGCCGCGCGCTCGGCGCGAGCCGGCTGCAGGTGTTTTTCCAGCACGTCGTCGAATGCGAGCTGGTCGGCATCGCCGGCGGCATCCTCGGCGTCCTCCTCTCCCTCGGAGTCCTGGCCGTGATGGCCAGGCTGATGCCGTTCGGCGCGATCATCCGCCTCGATGGGGAGATGGTGCTGACGGCGATTTTCCTGTCGCTCGTCGCCGGCCTGCTGGCCGGCATCTATCCGTCGTGGCGCGTTTGCAGCGTGCCGCCGGCAATGCAGCTCAAGATCGGTTAACGGAGGCTCGCCATGGGTCCGATCATTCGCGCCATGCGTCACAACAAGACGCGCTTCATCCTCATCATCCTGGAGATCGCCTTCACGCTGGCCATCGTGACGAACTGCGTGAACATGATTCTCGAGGAGCGGCGGACGCTGACCCATCCGTCCGGCTTCGACGACCACAACATCGTGTGGATGCGCAGCCGTCCGTTCGCGCCGGAGTTCCGCGAGACGAAATACATGGACGAGAACATCAAGGCCGACCTGCGCACGATCGCCGCAATTCCGGGCGTGAAGGCGGTGGCGAGCACGAACTTCCGCCCGTGGCAGGGCGGCGGGAGCTCGACGACCGTGCGCGAGGCGGGCAACAAGCAGGGGAGCGTGTTGCGGACGCAGATCTACTACGGCACGGAAGGGATGTTCGACACGCTCGGCGCTCCGATCGCGAGCGGCCGCGGCTTCGTGCCGAACGACTTCGACTATCCGGACGGCGCGAACCCGAAGGTGGCCGTCATCAGCCGCGCGCTGGCGAAGCTGCTGTTCGGCGATGCGAGCCCGGTCGGCAAGGTCATCGTGCAACCGGAGGGGAAAGGGGCTGGGATCGACTCCGATCCGTTCACGATCGTCGGCGTCATCGATGAGTTCTACAACCCCTACGGCTGGCCCATTCACGAGTACGTGGTGTTCGCGCCGTCGCCGGTCGGCAGTTACGCGCGCGGCAGCCGCTTCCTCATCCGCGTGGAGCCGGGGTCGATGCAGAGCACGACGGCGGAAATCGAAAAGCGCCTCGTCGCCGCGAACGGCGGGCGCGTTCTGGAACTGGAGACGATCGACTCCATCAAGGCCGAGTTCCAGTCCGGCAGCAGACTCATCGTCGGGGCGACGACCGGCGTCATCATCATCCTCGTCTTCGTCACCGGCCTGGGCATCCTCGGCATCACCTCGCTCTCCGTCGCGGAACGGACGCGCCAGATCGGGACGCGCCGCGCGCTGGGCGCGACGCGGGGAGACATCCTCCGCCACTTCCTGGCCGAGAACTGGATCATCACCAGCGTCGGGCTGATTCTCGGCATCGCCGCGACCTATGGTTTGAACTTCCTGCTCGTCAGTCGCGTATCAGACGTGAAAATGAGCTGGCCGCTGGTCGCGGTCGGTATGGTTCTGTTGTGGATTGCCGGCCTCGCCGCGACGATCCCGCCGGCGCTGCGCGCGTCGATGGTGTCGCCGGCGATCGCCACGCGATCGATATGATCGACATGTCGAGAGTCCTGATCGTCGAAGACCAGCCCGCGGTGGCGAAGGCGTTGCGGATGCTGTTCGATCTGCACGACATCGAAGCCGAGGCGACGGCGAGTCCGGACGGAGCACTGCGTCGCCTGGAACGGGGCGACATCGACCTGGTGCTTCAGGACATGAACTTCACGCCCGGCGCGACGAGCGGGGAGGAAGGCATCGCGCTGTTCCGCCGCCTTCGCCAGCTCGATCCGGAACTGCCGGTGCTGTTGCTCACCGCCTGGACGTCGTTGGAGACGGCGGTGCAACTGGTGAAGGAAGGGGCGAGCGACTATCTCGCCAAGCCATGGGACGACGCCAAGCTCGTCTCCTCGGTTCGCAATCTTCTGCAGATGCGCGAGCTTCGGATGGAAAACCAGCGGCTGCGCGCGGAACGGACGCGTTCGCGCGCGGCGCTCGCCCGCGAGCACGATCTCTGCGGCATCCTCTACGACAGCGAAGCGATGCATCGAGTGGTGATGCTCGCCGTGCAGATCGCCCGCTCCGAAGTGCCGGTGCTGATCACCGGGCCGAATGGCGCGGGGAAGGAGAAGATCGCGGAGATCGTGCAGGCGAACTCGCGCCGCAAGCGCCTGCCTTTCGTCAAAGTGAACGCCGGCGCGATTCCGGACGAGCTGCTCGAAAGCGAGTTGTTCGGCGCGGAGCTGGGCGCGTTCACCGGCTCGAGCCGCCTGCGCATCGGCCGCTTCGAAGCCGCGAACGGCGGCACGCTGTTCCTCGACGAGATCGGCAATCTCTCCACCGCGGGCCAGATGAAGCTGTTGCGCGTCCTGCAGAGCGGCGAGTTCGAGCGCCTCGGCTCCAGCGAAACGCGCCGCGTCGACGTCCGCCTGTTGTGCGCCACGAACGCGGACTTGCGGGCGCTGATCGCGCGCGGACAGTTTCGCGAAGATCTCTACTTCCGCCTGAACGTGATCGAGCTCGCGGTGCCGGCGTTGTCGGCGCGGCGGGAAGACATCCTGCCGCTCGCCGAACGTTTCCTGGCAACGTCGGGCAAGACGTTGAGCGAAGCCGCGCGCACGCTGCTCGTCGAGCACGCGTGGCCGGGCAACGTGCGCGAGCTGCAGAACCGCATCACGCGCGCCTGCGTGACGTCGCACGACGCGACGATCACGCCGACCGACCTCGGCTTCGACTCGCCGGCCGCGATCGCCTCGGTCGAGTCGCTGGAGAAACGGCAGATCGAGCTCGCGATTCTGAACGCGGCGGGAAGCGTGTCGCGCGCGGCGGAAACGCTCGGCGTGAGCCGGCAGGCGTTGTATCGGAAGATGGAGAAGCTCGGGATCGTGCTGGAGAGGAGGCCGCGGTAGTTGCTGGTTGCTGGTTGCTTGCGCAGTCGCGCATGAGCGAAGGCGGCGGTTGATGGTTGTTAGTTGTTGGTTGCTCTTCGGCATTCCGCTGTTTGTTCCGAAGAACGCGATTTTCGTACGCGCACCGAAATGATGACGGTCTTTTCTACCAGCAACAAGCAACCAGCAACCAGCAACTACTCCATCATGCGCCTCTCGCTTTCCGGACGGTTGTTGCTGTTGGCGCTCGCCAACCTCGTCGTCACTGCGCTCGGCGTTCGCTATCTGCCCTTGGCGATTGCGTTGTTCATCGCGGTGCTGTTCGCGGTTTGGAGCGCGCGCAACGTCGCGGCGCGCGTCACGCGGCCGCTCGCGTTTCTCGCCGATGGCGTGCGCGGCTTTCGCGACCGCGACTTCTCGATGCGCCTCGCCGTCAACGGCAACGACGAGGTCTCCGATCTCATCCACCTCTACAACGAAGTCGGCGACGTCTTGCGCAAGCAGCGCGGCGACATCGTCCAGAAGGAGCTGCTGCTCGACACGATCCTGCAGCGGACGCCGGTCGGCGTCGTGCTCATCAACGCGTTGGATCGCGTGGCGTACTCGAATACCGCTGGGCGCGAACTGTTCGCAGGCGGGGCGCGCCTCGACGGCCGCCATTTCGACGAGATCGCGGCCGCGGTTGCGCAGCCGTTGCGCGAGGCGCTCGCCGCCGGCACGGACGTCATCTTCTCCATCGGCGACGCGCCGGCCGAGACCTTTCACCTGACGCAGCGCACGTTCCACCTCAACACGCAGCCCCATCGCCTCGTGCTGCTCGAACGCCTCACGCCCGAGCTGCGCCGGCAGGAAGTCGGCGTGTGGAAGAACGCGATCCGCCTGATGAATCACGAGCTGAACAACTCGATCGCGCCGATCAGCTCCCTCTTCCATTCCGCCCGCCACGTCGAAGCCCGCCCCGAGCTCCGCACCCGCCTCGGCGAAATCTACGACACGATCGAAGAGCGCCTCGAGCATCTGCGCGACTTCCTCGAGTCGTATGCCGCGTTCGCCCGCCTCCCGCCTCCCCGCAAGACGGAGGAACGGTGGCCCGAGCTGCTCGATGAAGTGCACGCGCTCTATCCGTTCCGCATCGACGGCGCCCTCCCTGAGTCGGCGCGCTTCGATCGCGCACAACTGCAGCAGGTGCTCATCAACCTCGTGAAGAACGCTCACGAGTCGGGTAGCGATCCGTCCGAGATCGCCGTCTCCGTGCGCCGCCTCACCACCGGCACGATCGTGCGTGTTTCCGACCGCGGCCCGGGCATGCCCGCCGCGGTGCTTCGCCAGGCGCTGCTCCCGTTCTATTCGACGAAGCCGAACGGCACCGGCCTCGGCCTCGCGCTCTCCAACGAGATCCTCGAAGCGCACGGCGGTCGGCTCCATCTGCAGGCGCGAGAAGGTGGAGGAACGGTCGTGACGTGTTGGCTGGGAGACTAGCTCGAGCGTGACTCGAACGTGGCCCGGTTTGCGCATCGCGCAAGCGGCCATGCCGAAGACCAAAGAAACCAAATCGCAGAAGACCGCAGCGCCGCGGGCCGCCGCACCGGTGAGCCGGACACCGGGCAGCGCATCGAAGGCCGACGCCGCGAAACCGGAGCGCGTGAAAGCGTTGGCTCGGAAGAGGGACAGCGCGAAAGTCGCCGCCCTCGACGAGCATCGCGAGAACGCCGACGAGCAGTTCCTCACCTCCGACCAGGGCATCCGCATCGAAGACAACCAGAACTCGCTGCGCGCCGGCGAGCGTGGGCCGTCGCTCCTGGAAGACTTCCACTTCCGGGAAAAAATGACGCACTTCGATCACGAGCGCATTCCGGAACGCGTCGTCCACGCGCGCGGTGCGGGCGCACACGGCGTGTTCCGCGTCTACGACAGCTCGATGGCGAAGTACACGAAGGCCGGCTTTCTCACCGATCCGTCGCGCGAGACGCCCGTCTTCGTCCGCTTCTCCACCGTCGCCGGATCGCGCGGCTCGACCGATCTCGCGCGAGACGTGCGCGGCTTCGCCACGAAGTTCTACACGGA
>JAFAVZ010000462.1 GCA_019242175.1 Acidobacteriota bacterium | reverse complement strand
CACCGAGAGCGTCGTCGAGCCGATGAGCAGATGCGCCACGTGATGCCGAGCATGCGTCGCGATCACGATGAGATCCGCGTTCTCGGCCGTCGCCGCGCGGCAAATCTCGCCGCCTGGATCGGGCGCCGAGCGCACGATGAGCCGGGTCGGCAGGTCCTCGTGCGCGCGCAGCACGCGCTTCTGCAGCTTCTCGAGCTCGTACTGCTCGGCGTAGTCGTAGAGCGATGGATCGGCGGGGAAGCGCAGCTCGGAAGGGTTCGACGTGCGGGTCATCCGGATGTGGAGGATGACGAGCTCCGCGTCGGTCGTGGCCGCGAGGCGCACGGCATCATCGAAGACCCACTCCGATGCAGTGGAAAAATCGGTCGGCACGACGATGCGGCGCCACGGGTACATGCGCTGAGACTACATCACAAACCAGGCCCGACTTCTTCCGTCTGCGGCGCCGACTGCCCGGTGACGACCGACGCGCGTTGCCCACCCACCACTGCGGTCTGCTGCGGCGTGGCCGCATTGCCGATCGGCATCACGATGTAGCGAATCACCGTCTTCGGCTCCGCCTCGGTCTCCGCGACCTGCAAAAGCACCTGCCGGCCCTTCGTGTCGATCGTGTCGCCGGGGATGAACGGATCCTGCATCGCCTGATTCAGCTGCACTTCGAGCGTCCGCCATTCCTGCCGCTCCGACGGATACGGAACCTGGGGCGGGAAAGCGCGGAACTGGGCGAGATACGTCGTGTAGTAGTGGTAAACCTGCGGGTAGGAATCGTCGGTGGCCATCGTGTAGACCTCCGACTGCGGGCCGTACTGATTGCGGACCATCACTTCGTCGCGACGGGTCAGATCGGGACGGTATTGCGCGCCGGCGTAGATCGGAATCGCGCCGCTGATCGTCTTCAACTCCTTCGACGCGTCGACGGCCGGCGCAGCGGCTGCTGCGGCTTCGGGCTTCAGTGCCGCGTTCTTCGGCGGATTCTGCTCCTCGCCGGCCGAGGTTTCCTGGCCGCCGGTGCAGCCGCTGAGGATGAGCGATGAGGCGAGGAAAACTGCGGCTCCGATCGGCCAACGAGACTTCATGAGCACTCCAAATAGCAATGGATGTGCCGCATGCGGATCAATTGTTGTCGGCCTTCCGTCCGGCTGGGCTCGGAATGCGCCCGGAAGGGTGCCGCAGCCGCTCGATCGCCGTCTCGCCGCCATAGTTCTCGACGAGCTGATCGTCGTATTCGTCCGAGATCGCCGCGACGATGTCGAGCGAGGCGACCAGCTGCTCGGGACGGAGGCGCCGGCCGAGGAAGGCGTGGGAGTAGTAGATGTCCTTGCCGACCATGCTGAAGGCGCCGAGCGGCACCTCGGAATTGAGCTGCAGGAGCTCCGACATCAGCTCGAACGACGGCTCGACGCCCTGGACGCAGAACGCGAGGACTTCGATGACCGCGTCGTCTTCGTCGTACGGCTCGATGGAGAGCTCGACGACCGTGGAGCCGTACTTTAGGTAGAAGTCGCAGTGCTCGGCGTCGTCGAAGTGCTCCTCGATCAATTCGTCGAGGTACTGTTTGACCTGCCGGTAGACCTCTTCCTGACATTGCGTGTGGAATCGTTTTTCGGAGGTCGGCATCGCCGGCAATTATAGTGCGGGCATGGACGCATTCGCGGCGCAAAACAGACGCATTCTTCATTTGAAGTCGGGGCGGGAACGCCTCGCGGCGAATCGCCACCCGTGGATTTTTGGCGGGGCGATCGGGAAGGAGAGCGGTCCCGAAGACGCGCCGCTCGCGGATCTCGTCGATCCGAGCGGGCGGCGGATCGCCTCTGGCTTCCACTCGCGCTTCTCGCAGATCCGCATGCGCGTGATCGCGTGGGACAACGAGGAGCTGACGCCCGATCTCCTCACTTCGCGCATCGCCGCCGCCATCGCCCGTCGCCATTTCTCCTCGGACACGAATGCCTACCGCGCGATTCATGCGGAAGGCGATGACCTCAGCGGCCTCGTCGTCGATCGCTACGATGATGTGGTCGTGGTCGAGATCGCGAACCGCGGCCTCGCGCAATTGCGCGATCTCGTCGTCGACGCGTTGCGCACCGCGCTCGCGCCGCGCGTCCTCTACTTCAAGAACGATCTGCCCGCGCGCAAGCTCGAACAGCTGCCGACCGAGGACGAGTGGACCGGCGCTGGCGAACCGGCGGCGACAATCTCCGAGAACGGCCTGCGCTTCCTCGTCGAGCCGGCTGAGGGGCAGAAGACGGGATTCTTTCTCGACCAGCGGGAGAATCGCCTGCTTTCACGATCGCTCGCAGCCGGACGGCGGACGCTGAACCTGTTCTCGTACAGCGGCGCGTTCGGCGTTTACGCCGGCGCCGGCGGTGCGTCCTTCGTGGAGAACGTCGATGTGTCGTCGAAGGCGATCGAGCTCGCGCGCACGAATCATGAGCTGAACGCGATCCCCGCGACGTTCACCGTCGCAGACGTCTTCCAATTCGTACGCGCCCGTGCCGTGGCGCGTGAGCAGTACGGCCTCGTGATCTGCGACCCGCCCGCGTTCGCGAAGAGCCGCGGCGAAGTGGATCGCGCCGCGCGCGGCTACAAGGACGTGAACCTCTACTCGCTCCGCCTCGTGGAGCCCGGCGGCCAACTGATGACGTTCTCCTGCTCCGGCCACATCTCCCTCGACCTCTTCCAAAAGGTCGTTTTCTCCGCCGCGCTCGACGCCGGCCGCCGCGTTTCGATCATCAAACGCCTGACGGCGGGCGTGGATCACCCGACCTCGCTGTATTGCCCGGAAGGGGAGTACCTGAAGGGGTTCTTGATGGAGGTGCACTGAGCCGGCACGGCCCCGCTGCGTTGGTTGGCAAATCCTCGGCGAGCAGTGCTCATCGAACGAGATTTCTCCCGTGCGATTCCTCGACCGGCACGATGGCGCGGCTGCGGATCTTCGTGCCGGACTGGAAGAAGCCGCCGCAGGCATCGAGGACTTCGCAGCCGCGGCACTCCGGCAGATAGACGTTTTTCCAATCGGAGATCGACCGGCGCGCGAACGGCCAGAGGCTGCGATCGAGCACGCAGAGCTGGTGGTTGTAAATCGAGACGTTCATGCCGGCGTCGTCGAGAATCTCGATCGCGGCGACGAGCTGTTCCTGGTAGTCGACGGGATCGATCCACAACTCGTCGAGGTGACGGTGCACGAGGCCGAACATCTCCAGTCCCATCAGCGCGACGTGACCGGCAAACGGGAAGTTGCGCGCGATGAACGTGGCGAGCTGGCATAGCCGCGGGACCGACAGCGCATGCAAGACGACGCGGATCTCGACGCGCACGTCATATCGATCGAGGTTCTGAAGGCCGAGCACGGTTTCTTCCCATGCTCCAGGCGCTTGCACGATGGAGTCGTGCGCCGTGTCGATGTCGGAGTAGAGCGGGATGCCGAGGACGACATCTGGGTGGCCGATCCGGCTCAGCTTTTCGGCGAAGCGGCGATAGAAGAAGAGCCGGCCGTTCGTCAGCACGTGCAGAGCCGTAGCCGGCAGCCGTTCGCGACAACGATCGATCAACGCGAGGAATCCGTCGCGGAACAGCGTCGGTTCGCCGCCGGTGATTCCCAGCTCCTCGGTCCGCGGATCGATGAGGTCGATAAGCCGCAGGTGCTCCGCGAGTCGACCGGAGTCGTCGATCGTCTTCGGCGGCTGCGAGCACATCAAACAGAGGCTGTTGCATTGCTCGGTGACGAGGATGAA
>JAFAVZ010000514.1 GCA_019242175.1 Acidobacteriota bacterium | reverse complement strand
GGCGAGCAGGAGACCGTGCATTGCCAGGGTCGCGTGCTGCTCAGCGAACGGCCCGCCGCAAGCGCGCTCGATCTCGATGACCTGCGCGCCGCCATGCGCCACAGCCAGCGCGACGCCGACAGCGTCTACGCGGAGCTGGCGATGTTGGGCCTGCACTACGGCCCGTCGCAGCGGACGATCACCGCCGTTCAACACGGCGACGAACAACTCCTCGCGCGTCTCACGTTGCCCGCCGTCTGCGCCGGCAACGGCGCGTTCGTCCTGCATCCGAGCGTCATGACCGGCGCCGTGCAGGCCGGCGTGCGCTTGATCGCCGGCTCCACGCGCGGACGCGGCGCTGCGGTGCTCCCGCGCAAGCTCCGGCTGCTGCGCGTGCTGTCGCCGTGCACGGAAGAGATGTTCGCCTGGGCCCGTCACGCGAAGAACGACGCCATGGAAGACGGCGTCGAGCTGGACATCGACGTGATCGATGCCGACGGCCAGATCTGCGTGCAGATGCGCGGACTCGGGTTCGCCGCGACGACCGCGAAGAGCGAGCCGAAAGGCGGCGTGCAGTGGCTGTTCGGCGCGCAGGAGGCGACGGACGATCAGGTCGCGGTCTCGATGCGGACGGCGGAGAAGATCGAGCTGTTCCTCCGCCAGGAGCTCGCGCTGCAGCTGCAGAAGCCGATCGACGAGATCCCGGTCGACCAGAACTACTTCGACCTCGGTCTGACGTCGCTCGTCATCGCCCATCTCATCCAGAAAACGAGCCGCCTCCTCGGCGAGGATTTGTCGCCGAGCACGCTCCTCGAGTACAGCGATCTGCGCGGCGTGGCGTCGTATCTCGCGGCCACGTATGCAGCCAGCATCGACGCGCTCCCGGTCGCGAAACGCAGCATCACTTCGGCGCCCGCGGCGGGACCGCAGGAGACGCTCAGCCGCCTGCCGCGCAAGCAGTTCCTGCCCATTCGCATGACCTCGGCGCCGGCGAGTCGCGAACAGATCCTGGCGGAGATCCGCTGGCAGGACGCGATGCCCGAAGACGCCTACGACACGATGACCTTCTAGCCGGCACGGCCGGCTGCGCTGGTTGGCCAAGCCTTCACGAGGGCTCGGCGTGCTCGCGCCCCGACTCTCCTTGGAAAGAGAACAGCGTCCATGGAAACCTTGATCGACTTCATCGACAAACTGGCCGGCAAGGGCGTCAAGCTCTCGGCCGTCGGCGGGCAGCTCAAGTGCTACGCGCCGAAGGGCTCGCTCACGCCCGACCTCCAGGAAGGCATCGCCCGGCACAAAACGCAGATCCTCGCGTTCCTCGACGGCCCGGGCGACGCCCAGCAAGCCGCGGAACGGCCCTTCGTCATGGAGCGGGAGTTCCCGTTGTCGGCGGGGCAGAAGGGCCTCTACCTCCTGCAAAGCCTCCATCCGGACATGGGCGCCTACAACGTGCCGGTCGCGTTCCGCATCGACGGACCGCTCGACACGAAGATGCTGGCCCAGGCATGGGAGTGCGTCCTCCAGCAGTTCCCGATCCTGACGGCGCGCATCGTCGAGAAAGACGGCGCGCTGCACCATCGCCTCGACGACGCCTGCAAGACGACGCTGCAGCAGCGGCACGTGCAGATGGCCGACGACGAGCTCCTCGCGTTCGTGCGGAAGGAGGCACGCCAACCGTTCGACCTCCAACGCGGACCGTTGACGCGCATCGAGCTGTTCGTTCGCGACGGCAAAGCGCCGGTCCTTCTCCTCACCGTCCACCACATCGTCTTCGACGGCGCCTCGGCAGTCATGGTCCTTCGCGCGCTCCTCGGTTTCTACCAGCAGCTTTGCGCCGGAACGCCGGTGCGGCTGTCGCGCGAGCTGCAGGGTTACGACGGCTTCGTGGCGTGGGAGCAGGCGATGCTCGCTTCGGCCGACGGCGCAGCGCACGCGCGCTATTGGAAGCAGCAGCTCGAAGGGGAGCTGCCGACGATCGAGATCCCTCCCGACTTTGCCCGCCGTCCTTCGGCGAGCTTCGAAGGAAAGACCGTGATCGCCGAGCTGCCGGCCGATCTGGCCCAGGCCATCGCCGACTGCGGCAAAGCGCATTCGCTCCCTCCCTCGGTCGTTTTCCTCGGCGTGTTCCAGCTCCTCCTCCATCGCTACACGAGCCAGGACGACGTGATCGTCGGCATGCCGGTGATGGGCCGCGCGGCGCAACAGTTCGCGGAAGACGTCGGCTACTTCATCAACATGGTGCCAATCCGCGCCCGCCTCGACGACGGCCGGAAGATGCTCGATCACCTGCGCTCGGTGCGGGGCACGATGCTGGATGCGCTCTATCACTCCAGCTATCCGTTCCCGCTGATGAGCCAGGCCGCATCGGGACGCCGCAGCGGAAGCGCGATCTTCCAGGTGCTGTACGCGTATCAGAACTTCTTCAAGCTCTCCGACGTCGCGTCGTGGTTGCCCGAACAACAGGGGCTCCGCATCGACGCGCTGGAAGGAATCGCTCAGGAAGGGCAGGGCGATCTGAGCCTCGAGATCTTCGAGAGCGGCCCCGCGTCCTTCACGATCCACGTCAAGTACAACCCCGAGCTCTACGCGCCGCGCACGATCGAAACGCTCGCCGAGCGCTATCAGGTGCTCCTCGGCGCAGTTTGCGCGAATCCGCAGCTCGCGCTGCATGAATACCGGATGCTGACCGCGCGCGAAGAGCAGCGGCTCCTCCGCGAATTCAACGACACGCGCACGGACTATCGCAACGACCAGTGCCTGCACGAGCTCTTTCTCGCGCAGGTCGAGGCACACGCGAACGACACGGCGGTCATCAGCGGCGAGCAGTCGCTCACGTACCGCCAGCTCCAGGAACGCGCACACGCGCTCGCGCTCTACCTGCAGGCCGAAGGCGTCAAGCCCGACGATCTCGTCGGCGTTTGCATGACGCGGTCGCTGGAGATGGTGATCGCGCTCTACGGCATCCTGCTCGCCGGCGGCGCGTATGTGCCACTCGATCCCGACTATCCGGATGAGCGCCTGCAGCACATGGTGCGCGACAGCGGCGCGGCGATCGTCCTGACCCAGGACGCGCTGCGCACGAAACTCGCGGCATTCGTCACCGCGGAAACGCGCGTCGTCACGCAGTGGCCGGAGCGGATGGATGGCGTGCTCGCGAAGAATGTGAAGCCCGAGAACATCGCGTACGTGATCTACACGTCCGGCTCGACCGGTCTGCCGAAGGGCGTGATGAACGAGCACCGCGGCATCGTGAATCGGCTCCTGTGGATGCAGGAAGCGTATGGCCTCGACGGCACGGACGCGGTCCTGCAGAAGACGCCGTTCAGCTTCGACGTCTCCGTGTGGGAGTTCTTCTGGCCGCTGTTCACCGGCGCCACGCTCGTGATGGCGAAGCCGGAAGGGCACAAGGATCCGGCGTATCTGACGGATGTCATCCGCCAGCACCAGATCACGACGCTGCACTTCGTCCCCTCGATGCTGCAGGTGTTCCTGGAGCACGACGCAGCCTCGCAATGCGCCAGCCTGAAGCGCGTCGTCTGCAGCGGCGAGGCTCTGCCCTCGGTGCTCGTGCGCCGCTTCGCCGAACGCCTGCCGCACGCGACGCTCTACAACCTCTACGGCCCGACGGAAGCGGCGGTCGACGTCACGGCGTGGACGTGCCCGAAGACCGACATCCCGAATGCGATCCCCATCGGCAAGCCGATCGCGAACACGCAGATGTACATCCTCGACGCGTACGGCGCTCCGGTGCCGATCGGCGTGGCAGGGGAGCTGTTCATCGCCGGCGTGCAGGTCGCGCGCGGCTACCTGAACCGCGAGCAGCTGACCGCCGAGCGCTTCGTGAAAGATCCGTTTTCCGCCGACCCGAACGCGCGCATGTACAAGACCGGCGACCTGGCCCGCTGGCAGGACGACGGCAACATCGAATACCTCGGCCGCAACGACTTCCAGGTCAAGCTGCGCGGCTTCCGCATCGAGCTGGGGGAGATCGAGGCGCGCCTCACCGAGCACGAGAGCATCCGCGAAGCGGTCGTGATCGCCCGCGAAGACACGCCCGGCGACAAACGCCTCGTCGCGTACTACACGGCGTCGGAAAACGTTGCCGACGTCCGCACGTTTCTCGCCGGCCGTCTGCCCGAGTACATGGTGCCGTCCGCGTTCGTGATGCTGGAGCAGATGCCGCTCTCGCCGAACGGAAAGCTCGACCGCAAAGCGCTGCCCGCGCCGGACGCCGCAGCGCCCGCAACCGCGGCCTACGCGCCGCCCCAGGGCGAGATCGAAACGCAGCTCGCGACGATCTGGCAAGAACTGCTGCACGTCGAGCGGGTCGGTCGCCACGACCACTTCTTCGAGCTCGGCGGCCACTCGCTCCTGGCCACGCAACTGGCGGCGAAGATCCGGGCGCAGCTCGACGTCGACGTGCCGCTCACCACGCTCTTCGAGAAGACCACCATCGCCCTTTTGGCCGAATTCGTGGCCGCCGCGAGCAAGCGCAAGGCTCCGTCCATCCGCCGCGTCGACCGCTCCCGCTACCGGCTCGCCTGAGCCGGCGCGCCTCCCATTCATCACCGACCTTTTTGTTCGAGGAGGAAGCCCGCCCCATGTCCGCAACCGAATTCGTTTCCCTCGCACCGCCGGTGCGGAGCCGTGCCCGCTCGGCCGTCGCCGCGCGCGTCTCCGCGGTTCCCTGGACGGCGTGGCTGGCTTTCGCCGGCGTCGTCATCTTCCGGATCGGCTCCATAGTCGACGTGGCCTGGCACAAGTCGGTCGGACGCGACGCGTTCTGGACGCCGGGCCATACGACGATGGGCGTCGGCGGCCTGCTCTTCGGACTGGCCGGCCTCTTCGAGATCGTGATGGCGACGCGCGCCTCCGGCCGCCGCGAAGGCTCGGCCCGCGTCATGGGCCTCTACGGTCCGGTCGGCGCGTTCCTCCTCGTCTGGGCGAATTTCGCGATGCTGTCCTCCTCGCCCTTCGACGACTGGTGGCACAAGACCTACGGCCTCGACCTCAACTTCGTCACGCCGCCCCATCTGCTGCTCATGCTCGGCTGGTTCGCCGGCCAGGCCGGCACGCTGTTCTGGCTGGCCAGCCTGATCAACCGCGCGCCGCAGGAATCGCGGACGCCGCTGGTGTGGATGTTCGTGATCGCCGCGGCGATCCACATGATGTTCCTGCCGACGCTGAACATGACCGGCCGTTCCTCGCTGCACACGGCCGGCTGCTACTTCGCCATCGCTCTGGCCATTCCGGCATCGCTGATCGCGACCGGCCGCGCCTCGCGCCACAAGTGGGGCTGCACGATGGTCGGCGGCGCCTACATGGCCATCATCATGGCGTCGATCTGGGTGCTGCCGCTGTTCCCGGCGCAGCCGAAGATCGGCCCGGTCTACCAGCAGGTCACGCACCTCATCCCGCCCCAGTTCCCGCTGCTGTTCATCGTTCCCGGCCTCGTCGCCGATCTCCTGTTGCAGCGCCTCGGCTCGCGCTCCTCCTGGATGAAGGCCCTCATCATCGGCCCGGCCGTCATCCTCGGTTTCCTCGCCGTGCAGTGGCCCTTCGCCAGCTTCCTGATGTCGCCCTCCTCGCGGAACTGGATCTTCGGCACGCATTACCTGCCGTACTACGAGCCTGCCCTCAACCCTTGGAAGTTCAAGGTGCTGGAGAAGACGACCGCCGCCTTCGCGATGACGATGGCCGGCGCGCTGATGCTCTCCGTTCTGACCACCCGTCTCGGCCTGGCCTGGGGCGACTGGATGCGCAGGCTCCAACGCTGAGGAGATCGGTCATGAAAAATCTACTGAAGACGCTTCTCCTCGCCGCCGCGGTGCTCCTTCCGGGCGCCGCCGCGTATGCGCACGTCGGCAGCGCCGATGTCTACTTCGAAGGCAACGCCGGCCCGTACCCGATGTTCGTCACGGTTCGCATGCCGGAAGTCGTTCCCGGCGTCGCGAAAATCGAGGTGCGCAGCGCCTCGCCCGACGTCAGCAACGTCAAAGTCCTCCTGCTCCGCCTGACCGGGCCGGGCTCGAAGCTCCCGTCCACCGCCGACGTCGCGATCCGCTCCAAAGAGGATCCGAACTTCTTCGTCAGCGAGCTGTGGTTCATGGAGTACGGCGCGCTGCAGGCCCAGCTCGAAGTGGAAGGCTCGAAAGGGGAGGGGAAGCTCTCCGTTCCGATCGCGTCCTTCCCGCGGCAGCAGAAGGCGATGGCGCCCTGGATGCGCCTCATGGGTGCGTTCGTCCTCGTCGGCCTCACGTTCGGCCTCGTGCCGATCACCGCCGGCATCGCCCGGGAAGGCACCGTTCCGGCGGAAGCCGCTCCCGATGCGAAGAACAAACGCAACGCGCGCATCGTCACGGCGCTGACAGTGCTCGCCGCCGTCTGGACGGTCTACTCAGCGCGCGGCCTTTGGCGCGAAGAAGACGCCGTCTACGCGCGCAACGTCGATCTCCTGAAGCCGCCCCGCGTCGAGGCCAGCCTGCAGGATGGCAACCGTCTGATGCTGCGCCTGGCCACGCCGCTCCAGCTTCCCGTCGCCGGCAAGGGACGGGAGACCGTTCCGGTCAAGCTGGAAGAAGTCATCCCGGACCACGGCTACCTCATGCACCTTTTCCTCGTCGGCAACCCGCAGGCGGACAAGGTGTGGCATCTCCACGCCGACCGCCTCCAGAACGGCGCGTTCGCCCGGACGCTCCCCTCGATGCCCGCCGGCGACTACCGCATCTTCGCCGACATCGTCGACAAGAACGGCTTCCCCTGGACGCTCGTCGGCAACGTGAAGCTGCCCAACGTTGCCGGCCCGGTGCTCGTGGGCGATGACTCGCAGTGGGCCGGCGCGCCGTTGGCCGCGCCGATCGCCGAGTCGAAAGTCGCGCAGCTTCCGGATGGCGCGCGCATGGTGTGGGAGCGCGCCGATGGCCCGCTCCGCTCCAACGTCCCGACCAGCTTCAAGTTCCGCGTCGAGAACGCGGACGGTTCGCCGGCCGGCGATCTCGAGCCGTACATGGGCATGGCCGCGCACATGATCGTGCTCCGCCGCGACGCCGGCGTCTTCGCCCACGTCCACACGAACGGCTCCGTGCCGATGGCCGCGCTCGACCTCGCCCGCGAGTCGTCCGCCGACGGCATGGACATGAGCCAGTCGATGGCCCACCAGCATCACGCGGCGCTGCCGGCGAGCTTCAGCGTGCCGTACGGCGTGCCGAGCGCCGGCGACTACCGCATCTTCATCCAGGTCCGCCGGAGCGGTCAGGTCCAGACCGCCGCGTTCGACGTGCGCGCTCAGTAGCGCTCTCCCCAGCAAACCCAAGACGAAAGGTCCTACGACGATGACTCAGAAGAAAAGTGTCCTTCGCAAGATCGGGAAGTATTTCGCGTTCACGGCCATCCTCGCCGTGGTGGGTCTCACCACCGCGCACTTCGTTTGGAAGTACTCCGGCTCCAACCAGTGGGAGCTGTGGCAGACCAAGAACGGCGTTTCCGTCTACACGATGAAAGTGCCGGGCGCCACGCGCCTGCAGTTCAAGGTCACCTCGCGCATCCACGCGAAGCTCGCCCCGATCGTCGCCGTCTGGACCGACACCACCACGGAAGGCTGCCGCAACTTCCTCCGCGGCTGCACCGTCGGCCAGATCTTCAAGCCGTTCGACGAGCAGTCGCTGAACTACGTGCAGGCCTACCGCCTCTACATGCCGAAGCTCTCCAAGAAGCCGGTCGCCATGGCTCTCAAGATGCAGCTCTCCCGCGATCCGCAGACGGAAGCCATCCAGATGGAAGTCTCGTCGATGCCGGAGCTCCTGCCGAAGGACGGCTGCTGCATCAACATGGGCGCGGTCCACAACGTCTGGCGCGTCACCCCGATCAAAGACTCGAACGACATGGTCGAGTTCGAGTTCCGGGAGAACGACGACCCGGGCATTCCCTACTACCTCTACAACCGCTTCATGCTCCGCAACAAGATGGGCATGCCCCGCACCGCGGAGCGCGTCTTCAACATGCCGCGCTACCAGAGCGCGGAGTTCGCGTTCCTGAACGAGCCCGCCATCAAGACCGCGACGAACGCGTCGCGCGTCACCGATACCGCCCGCCTGGAGGAGTAACCCGATGGACCTCGCCCTCGATCTCAGATACGCAGCGCGCCTGTTGCGCAAGACCTGGGGCTATTCGCTCCTTTGCGCGGGCGTCGTGATGCTCAGCGTCGGCCTGTCGATCTGGGCGTGGGTGATGTCCCAGAACCTGCTGCTCGCTTCGCTGGGGCTGCCCGACTCCGACGACTGGTACAGCGTGCAAATGGCCGCGGACGCCACGGCGCTGCCCGCTGCGGGCAGCGTCGATGCGTACACGTACCAGGAGCTGCTCGCGAACAACCGCTCGGCGGATTACATCGGCGCCTACGCGAACAAGCGCGTCGTGCTCAGCGAAGGGCAGGCCAGCAACGACCTCCGCGCCGCCATCATCAGCCCCCGTCTGTTGGCGAAAGTCGTCCCGGTCCGCGGCCGCGCATTCCAGACCTCGGATGCCCAGCCCGGCGCGCCGGCGACGGCCATCATCAGCTACGCCACGTGGAAGACGTACTTTGCCGGCGATCCCTCGATCGTCGGCCGCACGACGCGCATGGACGCCGAGCCGGTGCAGATCATCGGCGTGATGCCCGAAGACTTCTATGCGTTCGCCGACTTCGAAGTCTGGATGCCGCTGCGCATGACGCCTCTGGCCCGGCCGGCGGACTCGAACCTCGCCCTCTCGCCGTTCCTCGTGCCCCAGAAAGGCCGCAGCCTGCAGGTCGTGCGCAACGAGATCCAGGGCGTGCTGGAGCGCGTCAACAAAGACTATCCCGACCTCTTCAATCCCGGCCGGCACATCGGGCTCGTCCCGGGCCGGCGCATGTTCACCTCGAGCGTGCTGCCGCTCCTCGTCACCATGGGCATCATCACGGCGACGATCCTCATCCTCGGCGCCGTCAACATCAGCTTCGTCTTCCTCGCGCGTCTCCTCGAGCGCAGCCGCGAGCTCGCATTGCGCACCGCGGTCGGCTCCACGCGTGCCCGTCTCCTCGGCCAGTCGCTGCTGGAGACCGCCTTGATCGTGATGCTCGGGCTCGCGGCCGGCTATGCGCTCGCGGCGCTGGCCATCTGGAACGTCCAGACCGACCGCGACGCCTGGATGCAGATCCTCGGCCGCGGACGCTTCGCCATGATGACCGCCCTGCAGCCGGGCCACTTCATCGCGGCGGTGATCTTCGCCGTGATCGTGTGGCTGGTCAGCACGCTCGTTCCGGCCTGGCGCATCTCCCGGCAGGACGCCGCGGCGGTGCTCGCCGGCAGCGGCAAGGGATCGGCGGCGACCGGCGGCGGCCGCAGTCGGGCGGCCGGCGTGCTCGTCGGATTCCAGGTGACGATCTCCAGCCTCGTGCTCGTCCTCTGCGGCGCGATCGTCCTCGCCGTCAACGAAGAGGTGAACAAGCCGACCGGCCTCGACTCCGCGCGGGTCATCCTCACGACGACCCCGACGGTGTTCAGCGACCGCTACCCCGATGCGGCCAAACGCCAGCAGTATTGGGAAAACCTGACCGCGACGATCCAGAGCCGAGTCTCCGGTGCGAGCGTCGCCTACGCCTCCGCACCGCCCATCCGCCCGAACCGCATCCCCGCCGCGATCGAGACGCAGCAGGGCGTCGACAAACAGGGCGCGTTCTCGCTCCCGGTCGCCGTCGTCTCCGAAAACTACTTCGACCTCCTCGGCCTCCGGCTTCGCTCCGGACGCCTCTTCGAAGCGACCGACAACGCGACGTCGCTCGGCGTCGTCGTCGTCGACGAAAAGCTCGCCCAACGCTACTGGCCCGGGCAGGAAGCGCTCGGCAAACGCCTCCGCCTCAACCCGTCTGAAAACGGTCCGTGGCTGACCGTCGTCGGCGTGGTCTCTGCCGTCGGCACCACGCCGTACGCGAAAGACCGGGTCGGCGTCGTTTACCAGCCGCTGCGCCAGGCGCCGTCGTCGGCGTTCTACCTCCTGGCGAAGCAGCCGAATGCGACCGACATCCGCAGCACCCTGCGCGCGGCCGCGTTCTCCGTCGATCGCGACCTGCCGCTCAACAACCTCCAGACGCTCGACGCCTACCTCTTCGCCTCGGAGCAAAACACGAAAGGCTTCATCCCCGTCTTCGGCACGATCGCGCTGATCACCGCGCTCATCGCCGCCTCCGGTCTCGTGGGACTCATCAGCCGTTCCGTCGCCCAGCGCACCCAGGAAGTCGGCATCCGCCGCGCCCTCGGCGCCACACCCGGCGGCATCATCTCGTTGTTCCTGCGCCAGGGCGCGTGGTACCTGAGCCCCGCGTTCGTCGGCGTCGTGCTGGCGATCGTGATGCTCCCGCCCGTGAGCCGCGTCTTCACAAACGTCCTCAAGTTCTCCGTCCCCGTCGCGCTGGCCGTCGTCGTCTTCATGGCCCTCATCATCTTCACGGCGTCGTATCTCCCCAGCCGCCGCGCGATCGCGCTCGAGCCGGGCGATGCGCTGCGCATCGAATAGTCCAAGGCATTCTCATGGCCGAGTACAAAGCGGAAGAGTTTCATCGCCTGTACGGGATCCGCAAACCGCGGACCTGCTACTACCGGCGGGACTTCGTCGACTACACGTTGATGATCTCGATCGTCGCGTTGGTGGCCGGCTTGTGCTTCGGCTTCCGTCACGGCATGGCGCTCGTCTCCTACGCGCTGTGCGCCTTCCTCTTCGGGACGTTCATCGTCCGCCACGGCATCGAGTGGAAAGTTCCGCTGATCCTGCGACGCCCGCAGGACGTGCTGTACCTCTTCGTCTACAAGGTGCTGAACCTGAAACGGCAATGGTTCCTCGCCGCCGGTCTGCTCCTCCTGGGCAACGTGGTGATCGCGATGACGCCGCAGCTCCCGCATCACACCGACTGGATGCGCACCGCCGCGATTTGGCTGTTCTACGCGCACTTTGCCGGCATCACGCTCTACCGCACGCGGATCCTCATCGACCACCTCGCGAAGAAGGAACTGGTCCGCGAGATCCTCATGCAGACGCCGTGGAAACGGACCATCACCGGCCGGACGAACATCACGCTGGAGATCGTGCACGCCTATGCGACCGGTCTCCTGACGCACATCATCTTCCTCGCCGGCTGGTACCTCGTGCTCACACACGTGCGCTACTCGCTGCTCTTCCTTCCGCTCACCTTCGCGCTCGACTTCTGGGTCGAGATCAAGTGGTACCGCGTGCTCAACCGCTGGTTCTATCGGGAGCACTGGGTCGGCCACAACTCCGAGCTCGAGTTCCTCTACCTCCACGGCAATCATCACGACGCGATCCCGTCCGGCATGATCGCCGTCTCCGAGAACGGCTTCCTCGAAGGATTCTGCCGGAGCCTCATCGGCCAGCCTGTCGCGTATTACTCGCCGCTCTCCGTGGCGCTCTTCCTGTCGCACACCGTCTGGTACGACATGCTGACCCACCAGTACATCCCCGGCATCTTCCCGAAGCTCTCGAATGCGGTCGTGAAGACCACCCAGCATTCGACGCATCACTTCGGCCAGCTCGCGCCTTACGGCCTGGGGAGTAAGAGTCCCGCGACGCGCAACGTCTCGGCCTTGCGCGCGCGCATCGTGCCGCAGGAGCTCGTCAATGCGATCGAGCTGGACGAAGAGCTGACCGGCTTCCATTGGGACAACCCCACGTTCCGCAAGACGCTGGAGCTCTGGGAACGCTACGGCAAGCGAGCCCCGAAACCCGTTCCGGAAGTCGTCGCGGAAGTGATTGTGCCATCTACCACCTGACCCCACCAGAACAAACCTTCCACTACCGGACTGTCGATGCGAATCGTCCTGCTCCGGCCATCAATGCGAAAGGACGATTGCATATGAGTGCTGTCATGAAGAACTACGTCGGTCTGGCCACTACGGGACACGATCCCGCGATTGCCATCATTGACAAGCATGGGGAGCTCGTTTTCGCCGAGGGGGCGGAACGACGGCTGCAGGTCAAACGGGCTTGGGGATGTCCGCCCGATCACATCAACTACGTCCAGGACCTCGT
>JAFAVZ010000204.1 GCA_019242175.1 Acidobacteriota bacterium | reverse complement strand
GGTTCGAGATCAACTGGATCCTCGCGGTGCTGCTCCCGTACTCGCTGATGGCGAGCAAGCTCGACGTCTACATGATGGCGCTCGTGCCGCCGGTCTCGCTGCTGATCGCCGACTACCTCGCGAACGCAGGACGCTTCGTACGGCTGGCGAACATCATCATGAGCGTCGTCTTCATCGCCGTCGGCGTCGCCGGACCATTCGTGAAGATCAAGCCGCCCGAGGATGCGCTGATGCACCTGTTGGCGGTGAAGATCCTGTTCGCAATCTTCATCCTCGGCGGCATCGTCGGATTGCTGCTGCGGAAGCCGATTGCGTCGACGCTCGCCGTCGGCCTCACGCCGATCGCCGCACTCGTGTGGGCGGCGATCGCTTTGATGCCGATCGCGAACGATCTCGCGTCGACGCGGCCGCTCGTGGATGCCGTCGTGCGTCAGCACGTGCCGGCCGAACAGGTCTGGCTCTACACGTCGCCGTATCTCTTCGTCCGCGACTTCCCGCGCGATCTGGAGCGCGTGCAGTACGAGCGGCACGGCGATCCGACCGTGATCGTGACGGCGCGCAAGTACGCTTCGAACATCGACCTGCGCGGCTACCGCAGGGTGGACGAGCTGCGCATGATCGGGAAATGGTTCGATGTCTATCGACGCTAAACGCCGCGCCGCGGCCGTAGCCTTCGTGGCGCTGCTCGTCCTCTCGGTGTGGTGGCCGTCGCCGATCGTGTCGGTCAACGAGGCCTGCTGCCGCGCCGATCTCGGCATCGACGACCTCTCCTTCCTCGGCCGCGAGGCGCCGTCTTGGGACGTCGCGTTCTGGTGCCTCGCCGGCATCTTCGCGATCGCGCTTTTTCAAACCGGCGACGGCCGCGACTTCCGCGATCCGTGGAACCAGTTGCGGGCGATGCGCTTTCGCCACGGCCGCGCGGCGCTGATCACGCTCGCGATCGGCGCGGTGCTCGTCGCACTCGTGTGGCGCTTCGCCGATGCGTCGATCACGTCGTGGGCGGAGCGCATCCAATCCGATCCGATCGAAGACGCGATCCGCATCGCGAACCGCCTCGGTGGCGGGATGAATCCGGCGATCCTCGTCTTCTTCTTCCTCCTCGCCGGCGTCGCCTATCGCGAACGCCGTTGGACGTCGTACGCGGTTGCGATGGCCATCGCCGGCCTCGGCGCGGGCATCGCCGCACAGATCGTGAAGGCGCTCTTCGGCCGCGGACGTCCGGAGCTCTGGCTCGGCCCGTTCCAACGCGCCGGCCAATCCGCGACGTCGTTCCCGAGCGGCCACACCGTCGGCGCGTTCGCGCTCGCCGGCGTGCTGTTTTTCGCCTCGCCGTCGCGGACATTGCGCGTCGTAGCGCTGCTCGTCGCGGCGTCCGTCGGGATGTCGCGCATCCTCGCCTTTCGTCACTGGACGTCGGACGTGCTCGCCTCGGCCATCCTCGGACTCGTCGTCGCCCGCCTCGTGACGCCGGTCACAAGGCCGACTCCGGCACTCGACTAGAGTGCTGGGATGATGCGCGAGCGCCTGCCCCTCATCAACTACGACGTCCTGCGGGAGCTCTGCGACAAATGCCGCGGCGAACGGTTCCACTTCGTGCCGCCCGGCACCGCCCCCGCGACCGGCCCCTGCCGCACGTGCGGCTCCGAGGCGAAGCTGGCCGACGTGAGCGACACGTCGATCTTTCGCCTCGTGACGCAGCCGAACGGCGAGGTCGTCGTGGTGCCGCTCATCGCGAAGACGGCGTGAGCGACGCTTCGACCGCCTTCCGCAATCCGGCAATCTCTTCCCGCAACGCCGCGATCTCCTCATCCGTCGCCTGATCCTCGGGCACGAGGAACCACGCCGCCAGCGCCGCGGAGAACGCGCCGAATAGCCCGACGCCCGCCGTCATCAAAATCGCCGCAACGATCCGCCCCTCGGTCGTGACCGGATACCGATCGCCGTAGCCGACGGTCGTGATCGTGGCAAACGCCCACCAGATCGCGTCGTCCGCCGTGCGGATGTTCGACTCCGGCTCGGTCTCGAAGTGGAGGATCGCGGTGCTGCATCCAATGACGAGGATTATGGCCAGCAACGCCGCCGCGGCGAACGTCGACTGACTCCTCTTGCGCAGGATCGCGTTCGTCAACAGCCGCGTGGCGCGCAATCCACGAAGGATCCTGGCGATACGCGCCATCCTCGCCAGTCGCCCCCACCGCGCGAGATCGAGCGTCGGAATCGAGGAGACGAGATCGAGCCACCCCCACGAGAGCAGGTACTTCCACCGATTCTCCGCCCGCCATAACGTGACGAGAAAGTCGACGCCGAACCCGACACAGATCAACTCATCGGCGTAGTCGAGCACGAGCTCGATCTCCGGATCGAGCCGAAACGCGTGTTGCACGACGACCCCAACCAAGGCCAACACGCAGAGGGCGAGCATGAAGAGCTGGTAAACCGGGACGCGGACGGGGGCGGCGTCGGGCATCGTCACTTCGACGCGATCCTCTCGAATCTCACGCTCCCGTTTCGGGCAACCGTGCCTCCCGCGACGTCGACGCAGACCGAGGAGCCGCTGTTCGTTCGGATCAGCACGTCCGGGCGCATGTCGTCGTTGCAATCGCGGGTTTCGACGCGATCGATCGTCTGCGAAACGATGCCCGACCAGCACGCGGCGAGCTTTCCCGAGAAGGGATGCAGGAGCTGGATGTTGGGAACGGCGCCCTCGATGCCCCGGATCGACGAGTGCTGCAGCTCGCCGATGAGCACCAGGCGTGTCCACTTCTGCATGTTCGTCAGCAGACCGATCTCGCGTAGATCGCCGTTGTAAGGACAGATACTCATCTTCCCTTTGGCGTCGACGACCGAGAGCTGAGACTGGCTTCCGTTCGAGGAGATGGCGGCGACCTGCTTCTGTTTTCCCGTGCGCGCCAACCGAGCGATGAGCAGCTTCGTGACCGGATACGGCGTGTGCTGCTTCCAAAGCTCCACGCCGTTCGCCTTGAACGCGGTGAGGCAGCCGGAGTCGTCGCCGACGATCACTTCGTTGAACCCGTCGTGATCGAGGTCCGCGACTTCGCTCTTGATGATCTTCCCTGCGACTTTGTTCTCCCAAAGCTCTTTGCCTGTTTCGTCGAACACGCAGAACGTCTCGTCGGAGGCGGCGACGTTTTGCGGTTTGGGGAGAGGCGGTGGGGGGCCGGCGGTGGACGTTCCGTAATAGACGAGCGGCATGTTCCGGGCCGTCGATTCGGCGCTGATTTGTGTCGAGGCGAATACGTCGAGTTTGCGGTTGGTCGTGATCCAGTTCGTCACTTCACGATCGACATATTGCGCGAGCGTGTCGAACGTCACGAACCCTTCGGAATCAGTCGCAGCTTTTCCCTGCAGCCCCTGGAGCACCCAGTAGGTGAACACTCCGTTCCGGCGGTCCTTGTCGTCGTATGCGTACCCGCCGGCCGCGGCTGCCCAGAGCACCGCCTGGCCCGTGGTGCGGTTCATCTTTTTCATGAAGAGAGACTTCGATGCGTCGTCGGGTTGCACGGCGCGAGGATCGTTTTTCAATCGCTCCCGGCAGGCATCGACGAGGAAGAGCGAACGTTTCGCGCCCGTGGCCGATGCGACATCGAGCATGCGCGAGACAGAGATCGAGGTGTCGAGATGCTGAAAGTAGGAGGACGAGGAGACGAGATAGGGGACGCCCTGGCTGCTGAAGCCGTGGGTCGCCAGCGTGACGACCAGGAGGCCACGACTCCCTGCCGCGGCCGCGCGCTCCCGAAGAGCGTTGAGGATGTTCTTCTGGGTGGGAGCGATGATTCGTATGCCCGCGTCTTTCAGCTCCTGGAGACGCCTCTTGGAGTCGGGCTTTTCTGGTGCTCCGACGATGGCGAGGACGGCCCGTTCCGGAGGAATGCGTTTCGTCTTTTCCTCGATGCAGAACGCATAGGCGAGATCGACGGCATCGTCGACGGCAAACTCGACGTCCGCGAGGTTGTCGTCGATGAATGATCGAATGCCGACGAACAGTCCTGCGCTGTCATCGGGCGCGAACGAGCGATCGGCCCTCTTCTCGAGCAGCGGGTACGCTCCTCGGTGGTCGCCGATGGACGGAGTCGGTCCGCACGACCAGGCCAGGATGGTGGCGAAAAGCAGCAATCTTCGGAATGTCACGACGCCTTCTCCCTTCTAGACACCGAACCGAGGCTTTGGTGGGGGTGTCAGCGGCAGGGGGCGAGTTTTTCCAGCTCCGCGCTCTTCACCGCGCCGAACGTCCACACACGGTCGGAACCATCGTGGTACGCGACGCCGCGGAACGTCTGCTCGAGGTAGAAGCGCTGGATGCCGCCCCGGTCGAGGTCGTAGTCGCCCGTCCCGTAGTGCACGGCATCGACCATCGCTACGTCGAGCACGATCGGCGTCTTCACCACGAGCACGTTGCAGAGCTCACCGGCGGCGTCGGCGTGCAGTCTCCACGATGCGAAGCGGGAGTCGTGATAGCGGGCATTGAAGTCGGCGGCGGCGCGGATGCGGCGCGCTTCGGCGGAATCACTCACCCGAACGATGCCTGCTTGCGGGCGCGTCGAGGCGACGGAGAGGTCGTCGTTCGTACACTGGACGCTCGATGCCGACACGACAAGCATCACCAGTCCGGAGAGGTGGCGGAGGAAGTTGCGTTTCATGATCTTCATCTCCAAAGAAAAGTCCCGCCGCCAGGACGGCGGCGGGATCGGTGGCAGGAGGAAGGACTACGGGTTGCCGTTGAACGGCGGGCAGATCGAGCGGTCGTAGGAGACGCGTCCGACGTCCAGCCGGAGGTGGTTCAGCAGATCGGAGTAGAGGTCGTTCGTCGGATGGATGTCGTCCCAGTCGACGGTCGGATACGACGGCGAGCCCGGCGCGGCACCCGGCCAGGGCACGAGACGATCGGCGCTCGCCGGCGGCGTATCGGCGAGGTCGTAATAGCGCTCGAAGTGCTTCCCGACTCCCGGAGACGCAACGCGCGTCGCGGGCGGCGGAGCGAACGTCGGCAGGTTGAGGACCGCGATCTCCATCTTCCCCTCTTCGTCGGGGGTGAGGAGCATCGAGCGGGACGAGCTGCCGTCGAACTTCTCGTCGACGAGCTCCACGCTGTCGCCCTGCACCTCGATGTCCGCAGCCATCCACGTCGCGACGGCCTGCGAGTACGGAGAGACCGAGCCCTGGCCGTTGAGGCGCTTGAACTGCACCGGCGTCACGTCGCTGCCGATGCGGGCGACGGAGTAGGTGAAAAGCCGGCCGGTCTTCAGCTTGAAGCGCGCGACGACGAGACCCGAAGGCGGTTCATCGTCATGCACCGACGAATCGAGATCGCAGGTGGAGCAGATCGACTTCAGATCCGCGAGCCACGAGTAGTCTTCGCGCTCCGCGGCGGTCGTCGGAATCATGTTCAGAACGCTGTTCGTCGTACCGCGGGCGGTGTTGACGATCGACAGGGAGGGAAGCTCGGGATCGTTCTCGTCGCCTTTGTTCAGCGAGAGCTCGGAATCCTCGAGAATCCACGCGCCGCCGTCTGCGACGGCCGCCTCGAGAGAGTCCTGTGCGGTGCTCAGCGGTTGGTCGGGATAGATGAAGGACGCGATCGCGGAGTCGCGTTTGGGGCAGGTGCCGGTGCAGCCGCCGGCGCGGGCGATGACGAGCGGCTTGTGATGGTCGAGATGCGTGCCGTCCGAGTTGTGGTAGGTGTGGTCGACATTGACCAGGACGACGTCGACTTCGGTGCCATTGGAATTGGGAATGAAGCCGATCAGGCCGGAAAAGAGGATTCGCAAAACGAAACTGCTCATGGGGGTTTCTCCTTCGTGCTGGTTGCGCGGGCGGGCTCGGGTGCGGATGCGAAACCGATCACCTCATAGGCCGCCCACGTCGTCACCAGGTTCTTATGCACTTCGAGTTGGGCCGCGCGCAGCGCTTTCGCTGCGTCTTCGCCCTGTTCCCGATAGTGCCGATGAAAGGACACGAGGAGATCCCTCGCTGTGGCGTCTTCGATGCGCCAAAGACTGCCGACGATTCCCGGAACCCCGGCTGTAATGAATGGCCGCACGAGCGGAGCGACACCTTCAGGTCCCACTGGCGCTCCGCCGGCGCTCGCGCAACTGGCCAATGTGACGAGCCGCGTTTTTGGAAGGCTCAATTGCGCGAGCGTCTTCACGTCGAGCTTGCCTCTATCGTTCCCTGACGGTGCCAAGAGAAAAAGCGATTCTGCCGGCAGCTTCTCATTGACGATGGCATGTCCGGCGATGTGAAGCACGTCATAGTCTTTCGCCAAACGGAGAAAGCTCGGTACCGTCGCCTGGATGTTCTTCAGCGGCCGAACAGGCGAGTAATAGGGCGTGATGTCATCGACCTCCAATTCCGCAAAGCCGAGATCCCCCAGTCCCGCTGCCTCCTGCAGATTGTGATCGAATCGCGGGCCGCCAATGAGCAGCGCCGACGGCGTGCCGTGCGGCAATTCGGCGTCTCGCATGAGGGAGAACACATAGAGCGTCGCGCTGCCGTCGACCGAAACGATGGCGTCGTCGACGAAATGGTGATTCAGCAGCGGATCGGGACTCAGCGCCGGAAACGGCAACCCGTGCATGGCGCGGTCCGGAATGATCACGATGCGTGGAAGACCGGACCCGTAGTGTCGGCGAACGAGGTCCATCGGCTCCGCGATCAATCCACGATACGGCTGCACCAGGCTTCGCACGAACGCTTCGACGTGGCCGGGCGGACTCCATTCGATCCCGTTCTTCACGCTTTCCTGCCAGGCGTCGACATCTGCCGCTTTCGCCCGCAGCGAAATCAGCTCGAAGAGCTTGTGGCCGATGACCCACACGTACGTCTTGTCGTCCAGCACGCAGTACTCGAAGAGGAACGTGTCTTCCGGCAGGCGTTCCTGGATTTCCGTGAGTGCCAACGGGTTGTTGTCTGCGGTCAGCTCCCGAAAGCGTTTCGGCGCGAAGGGAAGGCTGCGCAGGCGGTCGAGAGGATCGAGCGCCTTGGCCCGCTCCGCGATCCGGAATGCTTCCCGATCGTCGTCCTTCTGCACGGCCAGATCGATGAGTTGCCGGTATGCGTCCGGGAAGCGGTCGAGGTAGGGGCTCCACATCCCTTCCAGCTCGCCTGGTTTGCGGCGCGCCAGCTGGATGTCTTCCTCCGCACGCAGCTCCGAGAGGGCCTGCCGCAGGTCGGCTTCTGCTTCAACGGGCCTTCCCGCATTCCGATGCGCTTGCGCTCGCAGCGAAAGAAGCGACACGCGCAGTCCGGGTGACTGTCCCACGGTCACCGATTCGAGCGCCTGGGTGAACCATCTCACGGCCCCCTCGTTGTCGCCTGCGGCCAATCGTTGTTTGCCGGTGACTTCCCGGATCAGCAACTGCAGGTCATTCCGTTTCCCGTTCTCCGGCTCGTTCTCCTGGTCGGCGATGGCGCCGGCATCGGTGAGGTCCTGTTGCGCGCCTTCCAACTGGCTGATGGCGATCTTGATCTCGGCGCGGAACCGGAGAGCGCTGCTCAGATGGTGCTGGATCCCGTTGATCGCCAACGCGCTCTCGGGTGGTGTCTCAGCGAGCAACCCGCGCACGAGATCGACGACGGCGTTCTGATAGTCCAGCGCGAGCAGAGGATGTTTCAACGCCAGGGCCGCAGACGCGAGGACGGCATAGCGCACGTGTTGTCCGCGCAACTCGGGCACGTGGGAAGCGGTCGCATTCGTCAGGATCGCCTCGCGCCAGGCGAGCTGCCGATGACCGAGCCTCTGCCATACGTCGGCCCTGGCACTGAGCATCGCATTGACCTGATCGACGTCTCCGAAGTGGTCAAACTCCTGGAGAGCGTGGTCATACGCTTCGAGCGCCTCCGTTTGGCGGGAAGCTTCGTTCAGAAGAAACGCTCGCGTCGCCACGACGCGAGCAGCGAGATGCGGATAGCGATCGCCGATCGCGCGTTCGATGTCTCGTAATTGACTTTCGGCCGCCTGAGGATCGTTCTGTTCGAAGAAGTCATTGATGACGAATCCCAGCTTCGCCATGTGCCGCAGTGGACTGTCGGCAATCGATAGCTCCCGAAATGCCTTCCTGTAAGGCGCGATGGCCTTCCCTCTCTGAAAGGCGCTCTCGAGCTGTCGTGCTTCCGCATAAGCCTTGTGGCCTCTTCGCAAGGCGGTGCGTCGCGCGCCGGATGCGCGGGCGATCGTCGCGACGACGTCCGTCGCGAAAGTATCCTGCTCCACCACCGAAACCTCTTCCGCGAGCAGCTGCGCCGAGGCGAGATCCTCCTGCAATCCGGAGAGCGCCCACTGGCCGAGCCAGATGTCCTCGAGATACCGCTCCGCAGAAGTCGGGAAAGGAGCGACGAGCCGTGCGACGCGCGCGCGATCGCGGGCATTCAATGCACCCGGCAACTCGCGGCGATTTTGTGGCCATTGAGTGAACGCTGCGTTCTGCCGATCTTGCCGGAGCTTCGCCGCTCGCCGCCGTGCCTCATTCCCCCATGCGGTGTGATCCCTCCGCTCATAATCCGTCCAGGTGCGCTCCGCCAGCTCGGTCAGCCCCAATTGCTCCTGAATCAAGGCGAGATTGAACCGCGCGGCCGGAATGGTGGCGGACGCATAGCGCGCCCTTTCCCACGCCTCCAACAAGTAATCCGGACGATCTTCGAGCTGCGCGCGGAGATAGTAGGCGGCCGCGAGGTCGTTGGCCGCGGCCGGATCCGTCGCCATCCGCCGAAGCGCACCGATGGCGACTACGAGGCAAGGGCGGTCGTACACGATGGCCCGGCGAGCATCCTCCAGCGTCTTGATCTGGCCCGAACTGCAGAACTCCGACGTTGGGATCTCCTCCGCTCGGCAAACCACCTGGCGGACCGCACGGTTTCTCTGCGGGAGTGGATCGCATGGTTTCCAGTCCGTTGGCGCGCTCAGCTGTGGCTCGATCGTTCGCCACAACTTTCCGCCAGCAGTGTCTTTTCGATCGCAGCGCAATGTGAGGCTGCAGAGCAGGACCGACGCGATGACCAGCTTCTTCACGCACCTACAACGATACGCGTTTCACGCGCACGGGATCGAACGATGACGATTTGGAAGGGCGGCGGCCGAGACGATGATGACGTCTTCGAGAAGATTTATCGCGAGTATTACGGGCGCGTCTGGCGGTACTTTCGCGCCTGTAAAGTCTCGGACGACGAGGCCCACGATCTCGCCCAGGATGTCTTCAAGCGCTTCTACGAGCACATGCCGCAATTTCGCGGAGATCGGGCGGCGATCTGGGCCTTTCTCAAGACGACCGCCAAGAACATTCTCTTCAACTGGATCCGCGCCCGAAAGACTCATAAGCGCAATGCCGTGACCGTCGACCTCGATGATCCCGACATGCCGTTCGAGATTACGGCGCCGCCGGAGCCCGATTACCTGGAGGTCCAGGAACAAAGCCTCCGCCGCGACCGGGTTCGCAAAGCCGTTCTCGGACTCCCCAGCGGTCAGCAGCAGGCCTTGCGATTGTGGGTCCAGGGAATGAAGTACACCGAGATCGCGGAGGCGCTGCGGATCAGCGTCGATGCGGTGAAATCAAGGCTGCGGGATGCGAAGAGACTTCTTCGCGAGCAGCTTGGAGAACAACCATGACTACGCCGAATTGGCAGATCATTCGAAACGAACTGCTGGAGATGCAGGACGAGCCGCTCACGTTGCCGGCGACGGAGGAATTCTTCGCCTATGCCGAAGGAAAGCTCCCGCCCGCCGATGAGGAGCGCGTACGCCGTGCGCTCGTCGCCTACCCCGAGCTCGCCATGGCGCTCGCCACGCCTTTTCCGGAAGACGACGCGAAGCCGGGCGCCGTCGACTATCTTTCTCCGGAGGAGCTGGATTTGCGCTGGAGGGAGCTTCACGACCGGATCGACGATTCGGCCCAGACGGCGAACGTGCTGCAGTTCTGGCGGCGAAGCGCGATGTCCATCGCCGCGATGCTCGTCGCGGCATTCGGCGGCCTGATCGGCGAGACGTATTTTCTGCACCTCGCGCGTACGGTGCCCCGCGTGCCGGCAACGAGCATTCTCCTGATGCCGGAAGGCTCGCGCGGACCGGCGGTCTCGATGCCCGAGACCACGACCGGCGGAGACTCCACGTTGCTCGTGGCGCCGCTCGTCGGCGGCCGCGAATTCACGGGCTATCGCATGGAGTTGCAAGACGAAGAGGGCAAGACGCGATGGAAAAGCGCCCCGTTGCAGTTGCGCGACGACGACTCGTTTTCCATCCTCCTTCCTCGCGCCTTCCTCCGCCCGGGCAAGTACAAGGTCCTCCTCTACGGCCTCGACGGCGCACACGAGGAGCAGCTCGCGACGTACCCGCTGCGTGTGCCATGAGCTGTCCGCGGACGGCGCGGGAACGCGAGACCTTGTGAAGGCTTGGCCGACGGGCGCCGCCGGCGTGCGGGCTACGACAACAGCAGCTCGAGGTCCTCGACCTCCAGCCGGCGCAGCACGCTGTTGTCCTCGGACAGGATGGATTCCGCGAGCTCGCGTTTGCGGGCCTGCAGTTCCACGATCTTCTCTTCGACCGTGTCGCGGGCGATGAGGCGGTAGGCGACGACCGGCCGCGTGCGTCCGATGCGGTGCGCGCGGTCGATCGCCTGCGCCTCCGCGGCGGGGTTCCACCAGGGGTCGAGCAGGAAGATGTAGTCGGCATTCGTCAGGTTCAGGCCGAGGCCGCCGGCTTTGAGGCTGATGAGGAAGAGCGGCGGGCCGTCGGGGGACTGGAACTCGTCGACGAGCGCCTGGCGGTCCTTCGTTCTTCCGTCGAGGTAGGAGTAGGGGATGAGCTGCGAGTCGAGGGCGCGGCGCACGATGCTGAGGAAACTCGTGAACTGCGAGAACACGAGCGCGCGGTGGCCGGAGTCGATCACCTCGCGCAGCTCCTCGAGCAACAGCTCGGTCTTCGCGCTCGGCGCTTCGCTCTGCGGATCGATGAGCGCCGGGTCGCAGGCGGCCTGACGCAGACGCAGCAGCGCCTCGAGGATCTGCATCCGCGAACGGTCGACGCCCGCCGCGCGCACGTGGCCGAGGAGCGCCTGGCGGTAGTGATCGCGGAGCTCGTCGTAGAGGCGGCGTTGTTTTCCTTCCAGCTCGCAGTAGAGCGTCTGCTCTGTGCGCTCCGGAAGCTCGGGTGCGACCTGGTTCTTCGTGCGACGAAGGATCAGCGGACGCAATGCGCGGGCGAGCGCCTCGCGGCGTTCGGGCGCCGTCGTCTTCGCGGCGAACGTCCGTTGGAACGTGCGGGACGAACCGAGGAGGCCGGGATTGAGGAACTCGAAGAGGCTCCAGAGCTCGCCGAGGTGATTCTCGATGGGCGTGCCGCTGAGGGCGAGGCGATGGCGGCCCTGCAGCAGACGGCTCGCCTTCGCCACCTGGCTCGACGCGTTCTTGATCGCCTGCGCCTCGTCGAGGATCACGTATTCGAACTCGGTGACGGAGAGATAGGCGATGTCGAGGCGCATCGTCGCGTACGTCGTCAGCACGAGATCGACGTCGTCGAAGCCTTCATCCTTCAAACGATCGGTGCCGTGATGCTCGCGTACCCGGAGCTCCGGCGCGAAACGCTTCGCCTCCGCGGCCCAGTTGAACAGCAGGGACTTCGGCGCCACGACGAGCGACGGGCGCTTGATGCCGTCCGCGCGCAGGCCTTCGAGCAGCGCGAGCGTCTGCACGGTCTTGCCGAGGCCCATGTCGTCCGCGAGGCAGCCACCGAGGCCGGTGGCGCGGAGGAAGTGGAGCCAGCCGAGGCCGGCGCGTTGGTAGGGACGAAGCTCCGCGGAGAGCGTCGGCGGTTCCTGTTGCGGCTCGGGAGTGAGCGCGGCGAGGCGTTCGCGCAGATTGGAGAACGTCGCGTCCGCGCGCGGCTTCGAATGCAGCAGTGCGTCGATGAGCAACGCCTGGGCGGGACGGAAACGCAGCGTGTCGCCTTCGCGTTTGCCGAGCTCCAGCACCGGCTCCAGCGTCTCGCTCCACGTCGCCGGGACGACGCCGAACGAGCCGTCGGCGAGGCGGATGAGCGAACGGTTCGCTTCCGCGGCGGCGAGCAGTTCCGGCAGCGTCACGCGCTGATCACCGAACGTCGCGCTGATGTCGAGATCGAACCAGTCGATGCCGCTGGAGATCGCGACGTCGAGCTCTTCGCTGACGCGGACCGGCGCCGAGTCGATCTCGATCGTCCACCCTTCGCTCGTCAACGTGCGGACCACCTGCTCCATCTGGGCGAGGCGGATGCGATAGCCGTCCCACGATGCGATCACCGGCAGTGCGCTGAGCCGCGTGCGGAAGTTCGTTTCCGCCGCCGGGTCGCGCCGGATCAGCTTCTTCCCGATCGACGTCTGCGCCTCGGTCGAGCGGCTGGAGACGCGCCACTCGTCGTATCCGAACGACAGCTCGCCGTGCATCTCCGCGCTCCACGCGTCGTGCTGCAGCGCGAGCATCGGCTGTGGCTGCGCCTCCACGAGTTGCCACCCGAGCTGCTCGGGCAGCTCGATATTGCCGACCGGCGCGCGCAACAGCGCCTGGCGGAAACGATCTGTGTCGGCGAACGGCACTTCGATGGCGCCGCCGGCGCGGAGCGCGTGCAGCCATTGCGGATTGCCGCCGTCTTCGAAGCGGCCGATCCAGTGGCCGCTGACCAACACCTGGCCGACGATCGCCGTCACGTTGTCGAGCGGGAGCGTTTCGCCGTTGCGCTCGATGGTGCCGCGGATCTGATAGCCGTCCGGCTCGGTGCTCACCGCGACGCGGAACGTCCATGGCTCGCCTTCCATCCAGACGAGCGGCGTCTCGGGATCTTCCTCGAGAAACAGCCTTCCGCTGCGGGCGAGGCGTTCCAGCCACCACGCGGCCATCGCCGGCGAGATGTTGAGAATCGCCTCGATGACGTTTCCGTACGAGCGTTGATGGAGCAGCGCGATGTTCTCGCGATCGGAGTCGGGCAGGCCGTCCATCTCGTCGAGGCGCATCGAGAGCGGGCGCCACTTGCTCCACTCGCCGTTCTTCTTCCGCGCGCGACCTTTGAGGTGGAGGGTGAGGCCGGCGGGGCGGATGAGGATGGTGATGAAGTAGCCGATCTCTTCAACGGCCGTGCGCGACGTCGATGGGCGGCGCGCGGTGGGTGGCGGGCCGAGCGCCTCGAAGAAACGCTCCCATGCCGCGCGCGTCGACGGGCGCGGGATCGGCGGCTCGTCATCATCGCCATCACGGAATGCGTCGGCATCGAGGAGCATCGCCAGCGGGCGATTCGGCAGCAGCCCGCGGGCGCTCGCGGCGCGGATCGCCGCCCAGATGTGCTTGCACTCCTCTTCCTGGCCGAGGAAGAACTCGCAGGTGCAACTGACGAAGAGAAGGTCGTCGTCTGGCGCGAGCACGACGTGATAGAGCTCGCTGCCCTGGACGTCGGCGCGCAAGACGCCATCCTCGGCGGCGCGGATGCTGCGCACCCGGCCGCGCGCGAAATAGTCGTCTCCCCGCTCCGCCGTGCGGCGGGAGATCAGCTTGCGGAGTGCCGTTTCGGCGAGCGTTTAGCCCTCCATGTCCGCGAACTGCACCGACACCAGTCGGGAGCAGCCCGCCTCTTCCATCGTCACGCCGTACAACGCGTCCGCGGCTTCCATCGTGCGGCGCGAGTGCGTGATGACGATGAACTGCGTGTCGCGGGACATGTCGCGCACGAGGCGGACGAAGCGCTCGTTGTTCACCTCGTCCAGCGGCGCGTCGACCTCGTCCAGGATGCAGAAGGGCGACGGCTTGTAACGGAAGATGGCGAACAGCAACGCGAGCGCGGTCAGCGCCCGTTCGCCGCCCGAGAGCAACGCGATCGACTGGTTCTTTTTCCCCGGCGGCTGGGCCACGAGCTCGATGCCCGACTCCAGCACGTCGTCTTCGTCGAGCAGCTGCATGCGTGCGGTGCCGCCGCCGAAGAGGGAAGTGAAGATCTGCGTGAACGACTCGTTCACGGCGTTGAAGGCGTCGCGGAACAGCTCGCGCGACGTCACGTTGATCTTGCGGATGGTCTGGCGCAGCGACTCGATGGCCTGCACGAGATCGTCGCGTTGCGTGCGCAGGAACGACTCGCGCTGCTCCAGCTCCTGATGCTCGTCGATGGCGAGCACGTTCACCGGCCCGATCTTCTCGATCTGATCGGCGACCTTCGCCACTTCCGATTCGAGCGACGCGCGCGCGTCATCGGAAGCGGGCGGCTCGACGTCCGCCAACGCATCGATGCCGGCGTGCAGATCGAGCGCGACCTGCTCGCGCAGAAGATCGAATGCGGACGCCGCGCGGTCGCGACGCCGTTCCGACTCGAACAGCGCGTCCTTCGCCGTGTTCCATCCTTCGCGCGAAACGACCGCACGAGCGTCGAGCTCCTGCACGCGCACCGCGAGATCGGCAACCTCGGCTTCCAGCGCCACGCGCGACTCGGACAAATCGTGCAGTTTCTGCAGCGACAGGTCGAGCTGCGCGCGCGCGTTCTCGACAGCGATCTCCGTGTCGGCGCGTTTGCGCGCGAGCGACTCCAGCTCCTGCTGCAATTGCGCCGCGCGGGCGCCGAGGGAGAGGACGATGCGCGAGAGGTTCTCGTGCTCGCGATGGATCGAGTTCACGTTGCCGGAAGCGGCCTCGACGTCGACGCGCGCCTTCGACGCGATCTCCGTGACTTCCTCGAATCCGGCGCGCGAGCTTCCGAGCTCCTCTTCGTGCACGCGGATCTGCTCGTGCAAACCTTGTTCTTTCTCTTCGAGCTGGCGCAGATCGTCGAGCGCCGCGTTCTTCCGGGCGAGCAGTTGATCCTTCTCCTCGGCGTAAAGCGTCTGCTCTTCCGACGCGGCGGCAAGCTCGCGATCGAAGCGCTGCAGCTCCGAGCCGGCGCGCTCGCGCTCGCCGCGGCGTTCGCGCAACTCCTGCTCCGCGGTCCGCGACCGCTCCTCGGAGAGGATGCGCGCATCGTCGGCGGCGCGGAGGTCTTCTTCGACGGTCAGCAATTCGGCGGCGAGGCCGCTCGCGCGCGTCTCTTCCGATCCGAGCAGCGCTTCGAGATCGGAGAGCTGGCGTTTGATGGAGAAGATGCCCGGCGTCGCGCCTTCCGACTTGCCGCCGATGATGAGCGGCCCGCGGACGACGTCGCCTTCGAGCGTGACGAACGTCGCGTGGGGACGCTCTTTCGCCCGCTCCATCGCCGCGCGCAAATCGCCGACGATGTAGGCCTCGGGGATCGCGGCGCGCACGGCGTCCGCGACCGGGCCTTCGCCGACGATCGAGTACTCCGCGTCGCCGCGGCGCGTGCCGACCCCGGATGCCTGATAGTCGAGCGTGATGAAGGCGCCGCGGCCTGCGCCGCGTTCGCGCAAACGCGAAACGGCTTCGATCGCGGTCTCGGCCGTATCGACGACCGAGGCTTTCGAGAGCTCGCGAAGCAGCGTGTCGAGCGCGGACTCGAATCCTTCAGCCGCGCGCACGGCCTCGGCGGCCGAGGTCGCGTTCGGGATCAGTTCGAGGACGGCGCGGCGGACGTCTTCATCCTGCGCTTCGAGCGAGGTGAGGAGCGTGCGCAGCGAGTCGATCTTGTACGTCGTCTGCGACACGCGATCGCGGGCGGACGCGAGCGACTCGCGCATGGAGTCGCGGCGCTTCGTCAGCTCGTCGCGTCTCGCCAACGCCTCGCGCGCCGTCTGCTGCGCCTCGACGAGCGTCTGCTCGGCTTCGGTCACGCGCTCGGTCCAGTCGTTGACGGTCGCCTTCGCGCCGTCGCGATGTTCGAGCGCGCGGCGGGCGCTCTCCGTCAGCTTGGAGAGATAAAACTCGCACTTCTCGACAGCGATCTCGATCTGGTGCACCTGGTTGCGCTGCTCGGAGATGCGCGCGATGGTGCGCATCAGCGTTTCGCGCGCGTCGGTCAGCGACTTCTCGTGCTGGCGAACGGCGTCCGACTTCTCCTGCCGATCGCGCTCGAGCTGGTCGGCGATCTCGCGCAGGCGATTGCGCTCCGCGCGCGCGGCTTCGAGCTGCTGATTCTTTTCGTCGAGGAGAGCCTGCTGTTCGGCGGCTTCCGTCTCGAGCTGTCCCACCTGGCCGCGGCCGTTCTCGATGCGTTGCATGAGATCGCCGAGGTTCGTCTCGGATTGCTGGAGGAAGGAGCGGAGGCGTTCGACGTCTGCCGTGAGGCCGGCCATCTCCTCGCGCACTTTCGAGGCGTGGGCGGCGCGGCCGATGTGCAGCGTGCGCGTTTCCGCGAGCTCCGCTTCGTCTGTTCCGAGCTGCGCGGCGAGCTCGCTCTCGCGGCTCTGCGCTTCGGCCACGGCCTGCCCGGCCGCCTCCTGCTCGGTTTGTGCTAGTACGATCCGCCCTTTGTACAGCGAACGTTTCGCCGTGGAGAGCTGCTCGGACAGTTCCTTGTGCCGGCGCGCCTTGCCCGCCTGGCGCTTGAGCGAGTTCAGGTTGCGCGTGACTTCGGAGAGCGTGTCGTCGATGCGGAGGAGGTTCTGCTGCGTCTCTTCGAGCTTCAGTTCCGCGGCGCGGCGCTTCGTCTTGTACTTCGTGATGCCCGCCGCTTCTTCGATCAGGCGGCGGCGATCCTGCGGCTTGTTGGAGAGGATCAGGTCGATCTTGCCCTGCTCCATCACCGAGTAGTTGCGGATGCCGAGGCCGGTGTCCATCAGGATGTCGGAGATGTCTTTGAGGCGGACGCGCTTGCCGTTGAGGCGGAACTCCGATTCCCCCGTCCGGAAGACCCGCCGGTTGATCGTGATGCGGCCGTCGTCCGAGGCGGGATGGCTGCTGTCCCCGTTCGTCGCCCCGAGCGTCAGCGTG
>JAFAVZ010000004.1 GCA_019242175.1 Acidobacteriota bacterium | reverse complement strand
CTCCTCGAGACCGAGGAGGTGATCGTGCGCGGGGCGTTGCGCCTGAAGGTGCCGTTCCGCGAGCTCGCCGCCGTCTCCGCCGACGGCGGCGTCCTTCTGCTGCGTTGGCCGGAGCACGAGCTACGGATCGAGCTCGGCAAAGACGCGGCGAAATGGGCGGAGAAGATCCGCAATCCGAAGAGCGTCCTCGACAAGCTCGGGATCAAGGCCGGGCAGAAGGTGTCGGTCGTCGGGACGATCGGCGATCTCGAGGCACTGGAGGCAAAGAGCGGCGACGTCTCGCGGAAGCTGCGCGAAGGCAGCGACGTCATCTTCTTCTCCGCCGACGCGACGGCTGATCTGGAGCGGCTCGCGTCGCTGCGCGAGGCGCTCGCTCCCGCCGGCGCGTTGTGGGTCATCCGGCCCAAGGGTGGGAAAACGATCACGGAGAGCGACGTGATGGCCGCGGGGAAAGCGGCCGGGCTCGTCGACGTGAAGGTGGTCAAGTTCTCCGAGACGCACACCGCGGAGAAGTTCGTCATCCCCGTCGCGAAGCGATGAGGGTCGCCCGAGACCGCGCTCAGGGACCACCGTTCGCCGCGGCTTGGCCAACCAGCGCACCGGGCCGTGCCCGGTAGCCATATCCCTCAATTTTTCGCGTCTTTCAAATTGACACAAAATCGAGGGTAGGGATGTCGGGATGTAAATCACTCCTATGCAGAGTGACTTATAAAGCAACCGACTTCAACGCGATGACCGCGGTTCATCTCCCCCTGAGCGAACGGGTGCTCGACCGCCTGGCCGACATCCTCGTCGCCAGCGACGACATCGTGGACATGATCCGCATGGGCGAACGGGTGCCCGACGACCGCACCTCCGAGGTGCTTTCGTCGGTGCGCCTCGTGTACGAACAGATCAACGATCTGATGAAGCAGCTGACGGACTGAGCTGGTTACTGGCTGGCTGCTCGCGCTGCCGCGCCTGGTATCCAAGAGGCGCAAGGAACCAGCAACCAGTCACTACTTCGTCGGCGCCACGATCCCGAGGATGTTCCCTTCCGGATCCCTCAACCAGGCGACGCGGTGCGTCCCCTGGTCGGCGATGCCGCGTTCATCCGTCTTGATCTCGTCGAAGTCGTACTGCTCGAACGTGACGCCTTTCGCGATCAGGCCGTCGACGACCGCGTCGAGATCGTCCACCGTGAACGTGATGGCGGTGTGCTCCGCCTTCGTCCGGCCGGGGCGCTCGTACATCAGGATCGTCGAGCCTTGGCCGGCCTGGAACACGGCGACCGGCTCTTCCTGGGCCGGGAGGCGCTTCAGCCCGAGCACTTCCGTGTAGAACTTCACCGCGCGATCGAGATCTTCGGCCGGAACCGTGGCCTGGGCGAGAGCATCAGCGAGCAATTCGATCCTCCGTTACGTGCCGAACCGGACCGCGTTGCGGGCCTTGGCCCGTTCGGCCTCGACCTCCCGATCCTTCGGTTCGGCATTCGTCACGAGGGAGTCGAGCAAAGTGCGTGCAACCTCAGCCACCTGCTCGACGGCGAGATCGAACGCTTCCTCGTTCGCCTTCGACGGCTTGGTGAAGCCGGAGAGCTTGCGCACGAACTGCAGGGACGCCGCATGCACCTCGTCAGCGGTGGCCGGCGGCTCGAAGTTGAAGAGCGTCTTGATGTTTCGGCACATGCGGAGCGGAACACCCTCAGGTGGCGGCCGCTTCCACCGCCCGGCGCCGCGCGAACCGCGGCTTGAGCGCGCCGGCGATGCCGACCATCACCTGATGATTCAGCGGGAACTCGAGCATCACGTGCAGTAGGCTGAGCACGTAGAACACGGCGAATCCGGCACTGTAGCTGTAGGCATAAACCGAGATGCCGCCCAGCCAGAGGCCGAGGATGGCGAAAACGCGTGCGCGGCTCACCTCGTGCCACTTGATGACCGAGGTTTTCGAGAACCAGTTCAGGTAGTGATAGAGGTAGGCGAACGCGATGAGGCGCATCACGCCAACTTCCGAGCCGCCGAAGAGCATCCGCAGGATCGCGTTGAGCTGGCCGAAGCCGCCATCGCCGTAGAGCGCCTGCACGCGCGCGGAGGGCGCCACGCTCGGCGCCCAGAGCGTGACCGTCGCGACGGCGCAGCCGACGAAGACCGCGAGTGAGACGTAGCCGCTGCGGCTCGACGACTTCAGCGCGCCGAACAGCACGAAGCAGGCGGTGAAGAGCAGCACGTGGACGATCGTCACGAGGAGGTACGCCGCGATGGCGAACGTCGGATGGCTGGACACGATCGCCAGCACCACGGCGCAGACGCCGAGCAGCGCGGCCATGCTCACGCCGTGGCGCACGAAGAGCACCATCGCCCCGACGAAGAACGCGAGGTAGACGAGGCTGATCTCCAGCGTCGGCGCGACCGGTTCGTGCAGCAGGTCGGAGCTGACGTAGCCGTACGCGACGGCGATCGTCGCGAGGATCACGACGGCGAGCCAAACGCGCCGCATCGGCTGCTTCTGCGTGAAGTACTGCCGGTCGTGCAGCCAGGAGATCTCGGTGAGGTAGTGCAGGGGACCGAGGATGGCGTAGGCGAGGAGGAAGACATGGAACGGCGCCGCCATCGCCGCGCCGCAGGCGGCGATCATCAGGATGACGTTGAGCCAGTTCACCTGGTCGGGCGTGAGCTTGTTCACGCCGCCGAGGATAGGCCCCTGCCGGCGCACGGACCGTGCGCTCCGTCACCAGCTCACTCCAGGCTGTCGAATGCCTCCAGCAGCTCGGACGTCAGGAAAGGCTTCGCCAGGAAGCGCACCCGGCCGTAGCCGCTCGTGCGCCGCTCCACTTCCTCCTTCACCGCCGCTCCGGACATCAGCACGATCGGCAGCGACGGCCAACGGCTGCGCAACATGTCGCAGATCTCCAGACCGTCGGCATCGGAGAGCCGCACGTCGAGCACGACGCCGTCCGGCTGGAGCACCTCCACCGCCCGCACCACGTCTCGCCCATGCGCAATCGACACCGTGTCGAAGCCTTGCGCGCGCAAGGCCTCGACCAGACCGCTCACGATCGTCGGCTCGTCGTCGACGATGAGGATGCGCCGGAACGGTGCCGCGGCGCCTTCCGTCATCGCGTTGCGCAGGAGCACGTAGAAAGTCGTTCCCCGCCCGCTCTCGCTCCGCACTTCGATGCGCCCGCCGTGGCGGCGCACGATCTGACTCACGACGGCGAGTCCCAGGCCGGTGCCGCCGCGTTTCGTGGTGAAGAGCGGCTCGAAGATCTGCGGCAGCAGCGTCGGGTCGATGCCCTGCCCGCTGTCGCGGAAGCAGAGCAGGACCCAGTCGTCCGGCCGTCCGTCGAGGCCGAACGCATGGCGCTGATGCTCGCTCGGACGCGTCACACCGACGGAGAGCTCGCCGCCGTTCGGCATCGCATCGCGCGCGTTCAGCGCGAGGTTCGTCACGACTTCCGCGAGCTGGTCTTCATCGCCCCAAAACGCGAGCGACGGCTCGCCCAGCTCGACGCGCACGGTGATGTTTGCCGGGAAGAGCGCGGCCACGTCGTCCATCGTGCGCTGCAGGAACTCGTTCGCCGCGATCGGCTCGAGCTCCGGCCGGGGAGCCGCGCCGGTGAAGGAGAGGATCTCGTCCGTGATGCGCCGCCCGCGGCGCACCGCGCGGCGGATCGGATCGAGGAGCTTGCGCAGCGAGTCGTCGCTGGAGGAGCGTCGGTCGATCAGTTCCACGAAAGGCTGGATGGTCATCAACACTGCACGGAACTCGTGAGACATTGTCGCAGCGAGACGACCGAGGGCTTCGAGGCGCTCGTGCTGGGCGATGTAGGAGGTCATGGCCCGGGATGCAGTCACGTCGCGCACGATCATCGACACGCCGGCGTTCGCGCCGCCCACCTGCGACGCCGTGATCTCGACCGTCATCAGGCGCCCGTCGCGATGGCGATGGGTCATCGCCACGCCGTCGAACCGGCCGCCGGCGCGCACGCGCGGCACCATGCGGTCGAAGTCCGAGCTGATCTCGAAAAGCTGCGCCGCGCTCTCGCCGAGCATGTCCGCGGCGGAATAGCCGTAGAGGCTCTCCGCCGCATCGTTCCACTCGACGATCGCTCCGTCGTCGTTCAGGCAGACGACTGCATCGGCCGCCTCCGTGGCGACATTGATGGATTCCATGGCGGGTCCTCTCTCACTCTCGGAACGGGACGCGGGGACGAAATTTGCCGCAGGACGGCAAAGCGTAATTCTGGCATTTTCCCGAAAAAGTGAAAAAATCGCCACCATGTCTTCGCCGAAAGGCTGAAGCTCCCGGTTCTGCATCGGCTTTTTCCCCTTCTCTCTGGAGGCGAACGCGACGTCACGCAATTGGCTCGCCAACCAGAGCCTTCTTTCCCCCCTTCCATGCTTGCATTTCTCCTCAGGCCTTCCGTAATCTTGCGAAATC
>JAFAVZ010000674.1 GCA_019242175.1 Acidobacteriota bacterium | reverse complement strand
ATGACGCCGAAGTCGCTGCTGCGCCATCCGCAGGCGGTCTCGTCGACCGAAGAGCTGACGCACGGCCGCTTCGAGCCGGTGCTGCCGGATGACGGCAATCGCACCGATGCAAAGCGCGTCGTGATCACGTCCGGCAAGGTTTACTTCGATTTGAAGAACGCGCGGGACAAGGCAAACGCGAACGTGGCGATTCTGCGCCTCGAGCAGTTCTATCCGTTTCCGCAGCCGCTGCTCGCCGCGGAGTTGGCGAAGTATCCGAATGCGACGGAGATCATCTGGGCGCAGGACGAGCCGCGCAACATGGGCGCGTGGCCGTTCCTGAACGAGCGTCTGGCGGCGATCCTGAAGCAGGGGCAGACGCTGCGGTATGTCGGGCGTCCGATCGCGGCCGCGCCGGCGACCGGATCGCATCACCGCCATGAGGATCAGCAGAAGGCGCTCGTGGAGAACGCCATCGGCTGATGGAGTTGCTGGTTGCTGGTTCGATGCGCCTTTGCGTCTACCAGCAACGAGTAACCAGCAACCAGCAACTCGTCTAGCGCTTGGTGTCGCCGCGGTCGCCCTGCCCTTTCGGGACGGTCGTCTTCGCATGGCTGCGCCGATCGGCGGCCAGCGAACGGCCTACGTCGACGACTTTGTCGAAGCGGCCTTTCTCGTCGCGGCGGACGTAGCGGCGGTCGCCTTCATGCGGCTCGATGAGCTCTCGTTTGTTGGCCATGTCGTTCCTCCTACTGTTTCTCGAGATCGGTGCCCTTCGTCGATTCGGGCAACGCGATCGGCTTCGCGCTCGGACGCTCCGGCGCGCGTTGTTCCTTGATCTGTTTCGCCGTCTCGACCAAAGCGGCCGCGACGGCGTTCACGTCGAATGGTTTGCGGATGACGCGGCGGACGAGAGAGTCGTCGAGCGACGCGACGTCGCCGTTCATGAGCGCGGTGGCGACGAGCACCGCCGGCCGCGGATCGAGCGATGCGATGCGCTCGACGAGCTGGTAGCCGCTGACGCGCGGCATCATGAGGTCGACGATCACCAGCTCGTAATGCTTGCGCTGGAGCATCTCCCACGCTTCTTCGCCGTCGCGCGCGCCGTCCACTTCGAAGCCCGCACGGATGGCAATCCGCTCGATCAGCTTCCGGATCGCCCGGTCGTCATCCACGACGAGCAACGGCGTCTTCTTCGTTTCCTCCGCCATCGACCCTTGAAAGTGCAAGGGGCGTGCGCAGTTTTAGTGTTTTGCTTTCAACGATTTACGAGCTAACATGCACACTCGCATGAAACGCGGCTGGCTCTGGGTCACGACCCTCGGATTGGTCGTCGTCATCCTGGCGATGATCGTCGCGATGCTGGCGCTCTTCGACAAACCGCATTTCGAAAGCATCGTCGGCGCCCCGTTCATCATGGCGCTGACGAGCGGGCTCATCATCGGCTCCCTCGCGATGTTCGTCGGCTCGCTGTTCCTGTCGAAGCCGAAGACCTGGCGCGACTGGACGCTCCTCGCCTGGAGCCTCGTCGGCCTCACCTCCCCCGCCCTCGGCTACCTTTTCCTCCTGCCGTGGGCGTTGATGGGAGCGACGCTGCCGCTGGTGATCTGGATTCTCGCGGGGCGGTGGCGGGGCTAGCTCAGCAACTGCGAGTGCCAGGACTCCGCCGCCCGCCGTTCCCAACCCCCGCCCCGCACTTCTCCCAAGCGTTCTGCGAGCGTGTCGAAAACGATCGTGTCGGGGTCGGCGTTCGAGCGGAAGGCGTCGCGGGTGAGCGAGCCGACGGCACCGTCGCCGTGGCGGAAGAAGATGCGGTTCGCGTCGAGGATGGCCACGCCGAGCTCGCGTTCGAGCTCCTTGAAGATGCCGAACATCCGGTCGATGGAGCAGCCTGACGTTTCGGAGCGTTTGTCCACGGCGACCACGAGGAAGCTCCCTTCGATCAGGTCGCGGGCTGCGTTGATGGGCGTGCCGTGCGCGGCCCATTGGTCCAGAAATGCGTCGACGCGTTGCAGCACGCGCGCGCTGCCCTGTTCGTCGAGCGTGGGGGAAATGGCGAAGATCCAGATGCGCGAATCGTCGGTGAGGCGGTCGATGTCGGTGCGAGGCATGTCGATATACTCCCGCGGTGAGCTTCGCAAAACTGATGCAACGCTTCAAGGGCGGCGTCGCCGGTGCGGAAAACGATCCGGCGAAGAAGCACGATCCCTTGAAGCTCGCCACTGCCGCCGTTCTCCTCGACATCGCCTACGCCGACGGCGAGTTCACCGCCCCCGAGCAAGGCGACCTCCTCGGCTTTCTCACCCGCGCCTTCACCCTGACCGGGGAGATGGCCCAGGAGCTGATCAAGGCCGCCGAAGAAATCCGCAGCCGCACCATCGATCACTTCGCGCTGACGAGCTACATCCGCCGCCACGCCTCGCTCGACGAGCGCATCGACATCGTGAAGACGATGTGGCGGATGGTCTACTCCGACGGCCGCCTCACCGACTACGAGAACTATCTCGTGCGCAAGCTCGCCGATCTCATGGGCCTCGAGCATCACGTGATGATCCAGGCGAAGGTCGCGGTCTTGCAGGAGCGCGGGGCGGCAGCCAGCTGATGGAAGAAGAACATCGCGTCGCGGTGATCGGCGCGGGGCCGATCGGCCTCGAGCTCGCGGTCGCGCTGAAGCAGGCGGGCATCGACTACGTGCAGCTCGACGCCGGCCAGATCGGCGCGACGGTCGCCTGGTATCCGTACGAGATGCTCTTCCATTCGCGCGCCGACCGCCTCTCGCTAGCCGGCGTGCCGATCCAGGTCGCCGATCAGCAGAAGCCGAAACGCGAGGAGTACCTCGCTTATCTGCGCTCGATCGTGATGCAGTTCGAGCTCGACGTCCGCACGTACGAACGCGTCGTCGACGCGAAGCGCCTCGATGACGGCCGCTTCGCATTGCGCGCGCAACGCATCGACGGCGAGCGCGTCTATCGCGTGCACGAGGTCGTGCTCGCGATCGGCGCGATGCACGCACCGCGCATGCTCGGCATTCCGGGCGAAGACCTCCCCCACGTCGGCCACTACTTCCTCGATCCTCATCCATACTTTCGCAAGAAGCTGCTGATCGTCGGCGGCCGCAACTCCGCGGTCGAGACCGCGGTGCGTTGCCAACGCGCGGGCGCCGACGTCACGCTCAGCTATCGTGGCGAAGACTTCGATCCGGCCGTCGTGAAGTTCTGGCTGCTGCCCGAGATCAAAGGAATGATCCGCGACGGCCGCGTGCGCTTCCTGCCGCGCACGACGCCGGTCTCGATCCAGAACGGCACCGTGACGCTCGATCCGATCGGCGATGTGGAAGCGGACTTCGTCCTGCTCATGACCGGCTATCGCCAGGACACGACGCTCTTCGATCTCCTCGGCGTCTCCCGCGTGGGCGACAGCAGCGAACCGGTCCACGACGAGGAAACGATGGAGACGAATGCGCCAGGCGTGTTCGTCGCCGGTACCGCCGTCGCCGGCACGCCGCCGCGCAAAGTCAGCGTGATCGTGGAGACTTGCCACGTGCACGTGCCGAAGATCGTCGCCGCGTTGCAGGGGCGGCGGGCGGTGGGATTGCCCGCGGGGAAGTTGGACGAGTGAAAAACGGTGTCATTCTGAGCCGCGAAGACGGCGAAGAATCTCCTGATTCGGGCGATCAGCGTCCAGGCCGGGAGATCCTTCGGCGTCTTCACGCCTCAGAATGACAGGGTCAACGCTGCTCCCACAACGTAGGGCTGGCTCTCCGGCCGGCCCATCATGCTCGACTGCGGGCGGCTGGAGAGCCGGCCCTACGTTTGCGCCAGCAGCGGTGTCATTCTGAGCCGCGCAGACGGCGAAGAATCTCCTGATTCGGGCGATCAGCGTCCAGGCCGGGAGATCCTTCGGCGTCTTCGCGCCTCAGGATGACAGGGTCAACGCTGCTCCCACAACGTAGGGCTGGCTCTGCGGCCGGCCCATCATGCTCGACTGCGGGCGGCTGGAGAGCCGGCCCTACGTTTGCGCCAGCAGCGATGTCATTCTGAGCCGCGCAGACGGCGAAGAATCTCCTGATTCGGGCGATCAGCGTCCAGGCCGGGAGATCCTTCGGCGTCTTCGCGCCTCAGAATGACAGGGTCAACGCTGCTCCCACAACGTAGGGCTGGCTCTGCAGCCGGCCCATCACGCTCGACTGCGGCCGGCTGGAGAGCCGGCCCTACGTTTGCGCCGGCAGCGGTGTCATTCTGAGCCGCGCAGACGGCGAAGAATCTCCTGATTCGGGCGATCAGCGTCCAGGCCGGGAGATCCTTCGGCGTCTTCGTGCCTCAGGATGACAGGGTCAACGCTGCTGCCACAACGTAGGGCCGGCAGCGGTGTCATTCTGAGCCGCGCAGACGGCGAAGAATCTCCTGATTCGGGCGATCAGCGTCCAGGCCGGGAGATCCTTCGGCGTCTTCGCGCCTCAGGATGACACGATCACATCTGCGTCAGCAGCGCGAACCCGATCATCTTGTACAGCAGCCGCGCGCCCACGTTTGCGTCCCACTCCGTGTCGCCGGGCGACACTTCGCAGAGGTCGAGGCCGACGATCCGTTTGCCGGAACGTTTGATCGCGCGTAGCAGGCCCACCGCCTCGTTCCACGACAAGCCGCCGGGGACGGGCGTGCCGGTCCCGGGGCAGAGCGTGGGATCGAGGCCGTCGATGTCCCAGCTGAGGTAGACGTCGTCGGGCAGCGCGGAAACGATCTCGTCCGCGAGCCGAGCGAACGGCGTCCCTTCTTCCTTCGCCGCGGCGAGCGACGCGTCGAAGAACGTGACGATGCGCCCTTCCGAGGATTCGATCATCCGGCTTTCGGCGTGACCGAGGTCGCGGACGCCGACCTGGACGAGGCGGGCGACCTGGGGGATGCGCGTCATCACGTTGTGGAAGATCGACGCATGCGACCAGGTGAAGCCTTCGTACGCGTCGCGAAGATCGGCGTGCGCGTCGAGATGGAGGATGCCGAGGCCGGGATACTTTTCGGCGTAGGCGCGGATCGCGCCGAACGGCACGGAGTGATCGCCGCCGAGGATGACCGGCATCTTGCCGGCTTCGAGGAGCGCGTAGGTCTCGGAGTAGACCCACTCGTTCATCTTCTCGGAGAGCGCGTTCACCTTCGCCGCTGCTTTCTGCGTCTTCTTGTCCGAGGCGCCGCCGGCCTCGATCACCGGCTCGGCGAGCTTCTTCCCCTCGGCATTCCAGCGCGCGACTTTGCGCGGAACGTCGCGCATCGCGATGCCGGCCTCGTACGGGCGGCCCGTCTCCTGGTCGAAGAGATCGACCTGGCGCGACGCCTCGAGCACCGCTTCGGGACCTTTGGAAGTGCCACCGCCGTAGGACGTCGTCGCCTCGAAGGGCACGGGGACGACGACGACGCGCGACTCGTCGGGAGAGAACGGGAGGCCGTAGATGCCGGATGCGGCGCCGGCCGCGGCATCGGGATCGAAAGTATGTGTAGTCATCAGTCGAGATCGAACGGGTTGACGGGCGGTTTGTCGGACTTCTCGGCGCGCTCCAGCGCTTCCTTGAAACGCTCTTCGAGGATGCGCCCGCGGTCTTTCTGGCTCTCGAGATTCTTCTCGAACCTGCGCGCCGCCTCGCTCTTCTGCGTCTCCAGATTCGAGACCATCGACTCCAGCGTGCCGGTGTGCCGCGTTTCCTTCACCTTGTGCAGAAGCACCTCGCCGGTGAGGCGGTCGACGACGATCGTCGATTCGCAACAGGGGCAGACGATCTCGAAGTTCTTGGCCATGACGGCCCGATTTTATCGCAACGAACGGCGGCGCGGCGGCAGAGGCGCGGTGTCGATCGCCGTCGTGACGTTCGCCCGGCTGCCGGTCGCGATCGGGAACTTCGCCTCCAGCACTTCGCGGTATCGCTGCACGAGCGCGAGCTCGTCGGCCGTGACCGCGCGGTCGGGATCGGTCAACAGCACGAACGCGACGCGGAAGCTTCGCTGCGTATCTGGATACGCCGGCGAACGCGCGCCCATCGCGACGGTCACCTGGTCGATCTTCACGTCGTGCCGCGTCCCGCGAAACGTGCGCCGCTCCGGCGGATAGTACGCGTCGCCGAGGCGTGGCTGGGAGTCGGCGATGTAGAACCAGGGCGTGACTTCCGACGGATCCGCGAGGCCCATCAGATAGAGATCGAGCCAGCTGTAGCCGTAGGCGCCGTATGCGCTCGACGTGAACGTGCCGTCGCCGTGGTCGTCGAACCAGCCGCCGCCCATGACCGAGGAATCCGTCGCCGCGTAGACCTGGAAGGCGGCGCGGGTGTCGACGTACTGCGCCGGGTGCGCGCTGGCCGGATTGAGCACCGCGCTGCGCGTGCCGTCCTCCACGATCGACATGTAGGAAAGCCAGCGATGCCCGAGCTCGTGCATCACGACGTGGCCGGCGGCCATCAGGTCGCGGTTCACGCCGTAGCCGACTCTGTTCATGTGCATCAGCGCCGGTGAACGCGGCACGTTCGGTCCGACGGACGAAAAATCGGCGATGCCCTTCACCCCCGGATTGCCGCCCGTCGAATACGCGCCGGCGTAGAGGATGAGATCGGTGAAGAAGTTCTGGTAGATCGCCACGCCGTCGATGTCGGCGTCGCGCAGGCCGTACGACCCGCGGAGGCGGCGCCACACTTCGTCGACGTTCAGCACCGGCAAGGTGAATGCCTCCTCGATCGGACCGGTGAGATCGACGCTTCCCGCCAGCGTGCTGAAGTCGGTGTGGACGACGGATGCCGGCGACGCGAGCGCCAGACGGCCGACGTTCGCGACGTCGAGCGTGCCGACGGTGTTGAGCGTCGTCGTCACGCCGATCGTCGCCGGATTCGCCAGCGCGGCGAGATGATCCTGCAGAACGTCGAGGACGAGCGTCGAGCCTTCGATGCGCGCCGCGGGCGAGTCCTCCTTCGTTCCCCACACCGGCACCGCGTAGAGTTGCGCGTCGCCGCTGCGGCGATCGAGGAAGAAGCGCAGCACGCGTTGGTTGTCGAAGGTGACGTTGACCGTGGCCAGGTCGCCGTTCGGCACCGTCGCCAGCGCGAGCGGACCGCGCGTCGTGATGCGCACTTCGAGCAGATCGGATCGGTCGATGCGGCTGACGGTCACGCCGGTGATGTCGAGCATCGCCCCGAGCGCCGCCGGCACCGACCGCGCGAGATCGTTCGCGCTGTCCGTCGCGGCGAGCAGCTCCTCGCGCGCCTCGCGCCACGGCTCGTCGCCGGACGCGATCACGATCGAGCCGCTGATCACACTCGCCATCGACGGATAGGAGAAGCGGACGTCGCCGTTGCGGAAGAGCGTCGCCTGGATCGTGTACCCGGCGCTCGACCAGGTGATCGTCGCGCTCTCGCTCGTCTGTTTCACCCGGACCGCCGCGAGGATGCTGCCCTGCGTCTCGGGCGTCGTCAGGAACGGCGCGATCACCGCCTCGCGCGTCGTCGCCAGCTCCAGATCGCCGCGTTGATCGATCACCGTCGCGGACGGCTCGGCGAAGTAGATTGCGTTGTAACCGGAGATCCAGATGCGCCGCGCGGTGCGGTCGCGGAACGGAAAGTCGAAGCCGAGGTCGACGACCGTGGTGGCGGAGCCGGGCGCGATGAGTTGCGCATCGCCGAGCGCGGGATCGAACGTGAGCGGCTCGACGCTCGCCGCGAACGTGCGCGCATCGCGGCGCGCGAACAGCAGCGACTTTCCGGTCAGATCGAACGGACGGCGAAAGGGCGCCGTGCCGCCATCGGCCTCGAGGACGAAAACGCCGTTGCGCTCCTCGAGCGCCGTCGCAACCTTCGACTGCGCCGCTTTCGCGCGAGCGTACGCACCGAGCTCGGCGACCTGCTCGTTCGTGCGAGGGCCGCTCGCGCATTCGGGATGAGTCTCCGCAAACGCGGAAGCCGCGAGGAGCAGGGCGACGAGGATGCGCATCCCTGCATTCTCGCGCCGCAAACCGCACCGCTCAGTGACGATTCAGTGCCTGCTCCAGATCGGCGATCAGATCGTCCGGATGCTCCAGGCCGACGGACATCCGCAGCAGATTCTGCGGCGTCCGGCTTCCCGGGCCCTCGCTCGACGCGCGATGTTCGAGCAGGCTCTCGATCGCGCCGAGGGACGTCGCGCGCGTGAACAGCTTCACCCGCTCGACGACGGCGATCGCCTCCTCCCGCCCGCCCTTCATCCCGAACGACAGCATGCCGCCGAACTCCGACATCTGCCGTTTCGCGATCTCGTGGCCGGGATGCGACGCGAGCCCGGGATAGTGCACGACTTCCACGCGCGGATGCGCTTCGAGAAACGCGGCGATCGCGCGAGCGTTCTGGCAATGCACGCGCATGCGCGCGGAAAGCGTCCGGATGCCGCGCAGCACGAGCCACGAGTTGAACGGCGATGCGACGCCACCGATGACTTGGCGCACATGCTCGACGCGCTCCGCGTAAGCGTCACGGCGGCGAAACGCGAGCGAGCCGCCCTGGACGTCGCTGTGGCCGCCGAGGTATTTGGTGGTGGAGTGGAGGACGAGGTCGGCGCCGAGCTCGATCGGCCGTTGCAACGCCGGCGACGCGAACGTTCCGTCGACGGCGAGCATCGCACCGTGCTCGTGCGCGACGTCCGCGAGCGCGCGCAGATCGCAAATGCGAAGCAACGGATTCGACGGCGACTCGGTCCAGAGCAGCTTCGTCTCCGGTTGGATCGCGCGGCGCACGGCATCGAGATCGTGCATCGCCACGAAATCCACCGCAAGCTGCCACTGCCCGAAGAACTGCTCGGCCACATTGCGCACGCCGTAATAGGAGTCATCCGCGATGAGGACATGCGAGCCGGCCGGCAACACCTGCAAGGCCGCTGAGGCAGCCGCCATGCCCGAGGCGAAGACGAGGGCGGATTCTGCGGCATCGATGGCGGCGAGCGCCTCTTCGAGCCGCGACTGTGTCGGGTTGCCGTCGCGGACGTAGGCGAAGCCGTGCGGCATGCCGCCGTCGGCGGTGCGCTCGTAAGTCGTGGAGAGATGGAGCGGCGGCGCGATGGCGCCGGTCGCTTCGTCGGGATGGTTCGCGGCATGGATGGCGGTGGTCTCGAAGTGCATTGGGCGTGATTTTGTCATCCTGAGGCGCGAAGACGCCGAAGGATCTCCTGATGCGGGCGGAAATCGCACATGCCGGGAGATCCTTCGCCCTCTTCGGGGCTCAGGATGACACTTGCAGTGAGGTGGGCAGGCTCACCGCTGAACGCAGGGCCGGCTCTCTGCGGAACGTAGGGCCGGCTCACTGCGGAACGTAGGGCCGGCTCACTGCGGAACGTAGGGCCGGCTCTCCAGCCGGCCCAGTCGGGAATGGTGCAGCGGGCCTGCCCGCCGCGTCCGTATTTCATTGGGCCGGCTGGAGAGCCGGCCCTACGTTCTCGACTGCTGCCGGCCGGACAGCCGGCCCTAGTTCTACGTCGTACTATGTCCGACTACGGGCCGCCATCGATCCGCCTCTTTCTCAGCGTGCAGAGCGTCGTCGGCGAGGGCTCGGTCTTCAGCGTGAAGATCCCCCGAAAGACCACTTGAACGCGCGCCAGCGATAGCGCAACGCCTCGAGCCGATTCCCCTTTTTCGCCCAGTTCGCCGCACCTTCGCGCCACTGCTTCACGATGCGCCGGCGGGCGATGCCTGCGCCTTCACCGCGAAAAAGCGCGAAGGCCTCGCGCATCACTCTGTCGGCGAGCGAGGCCTGGTCGACGACGCCGTCGTGACGCCACACGGTGATGAGCGAAGCGATCTCGGCGTCGGTCACTTCGCGATCGAGCCAACGCGTGAGCGAGCCGCGCATGATCTTCGTCCAGTTCGCGTGCTTGATCCCGGCGTACTTCGAGAGCGAGCGCGCGCCGTGATCGCGTTGGCGCACGCCGACGAGCGGCAGCGTGACGATCCGCCCGTGGCGCAGCATCCGCGACCACAACTCGTAGTCCTCGGAGGAGGGAAAGGCGACGTCGTAGCCGCCGAGATTGCGGACCTCGTCGCGGCGGAACATGACCTGACCGCCACCGCCGACGATGTTGTAGAAATTGAGGAGGAAGACCACCACGTCGTGCGGCTCGTCGCCGCGCCACGTGGCAAACGTACGGCCGTCGACATCCATCAGCTCATAGGCGCATGAGACGAGAATGACGTCTGGCTGCGCGTCGAGCACCGCGAACTGTTCCGCGAGGCGGCGCGGCATCATCAGATCGTCGCTGTCGAGGCGCGCGATGTACGGCGCACTCGCCACGGCGAGACCGGCGTTCAGCGCGGACGGAATCCCCTCATTCGACGGCAGCGTGACGACGCGGATGCGAGCATCGCGCGCGGCCCACTCGCGCAGGATCGCCGGCGTCTCGTCGGTCGAGCCGTCGTCGACGATGAGCAGCTCGAAGTCGGCGAAGTCCTGATCGACGACGCTCCGGATGGCTTCGTCGACGAAACGCTCGCGGTTGTACGCGGGCATCAGGACGGTGACGCGCGGCATGAAACACAAACGCCTCCGAGCGCGAAGCCCGGAGGCGTTCCATCATCTAAGGTCGAATCGAGGAGATCAGAGCGTGCGCTTCTTGGCCCGGATGTTCCGGCGCGAGCCCTTGTTCTTGCCGCCTCCGCCGCCGTAGCCGCCGCCACCGTAACCGGAGTCGCGGTCGCCGCCGCCGGAGAAGTCGTCTCCGCCGCCACCACCGTAACCGCCGCCGCCGTAGCCACCGCCGCCATAACCGCCGCCGCCGTAACCACCGCCACCGTAGCCGCCACCGCCGTAACCGCCGCCGCCACCGGAGGGACGGCCGGCGCCACGCGGCCGATCTTCCGCCGCGTTCACGCGGAGGGCGCGGCCGGAAAACTCGTAGCCGTTGTATTTCGTGATCGCCTGCTGCGCATCGTCTGCGTTCTCGTAGGTCACGAACGCGAAGCCGCGTGGCCGGCCGGTCTCACGGTCCGACGGCAGGTAGACGTCGCTCACTTTTCCAATCTGAGCAAAGAGCGCCTCGACTTCCTCTTTCGTCGCACGGAAATCGAGATTACCGACAAAAATCTTCGAGGCCATTCCATCTCCAATCGCGCCTGAGTCTATCGCGAACTCGCGCCGCCGCGCTTCACGGTTCTCCGTTTTGTTTGCGTCGCGAGAACATCCTATGGAAATTCCGGGCCCGGTTTGACACCGGATGCGAACGAATTCTATCCCGACCTCGCCGCGGGCGGTCCAAAACCACGCCCGGTATACTCGCGGCGCATGCTCCACCTCGGGTCCATCCGCGGCACCTCCATCGACGTCGACTTCACGTTCTTCGTCCTCATCGGCTTCTTCGTCCTCTCCAACTACAGCGTGGAGCCCACTCCTGCCCACGCGTTGCTCTGGATCCCCATCCTCTTTCTGAGCGTGCTCATCCATGAGCTGGCCCACGCCGCGGCGATCGGCCTCTTTGGATACGGCGAAAGTCAGATTGTGTTGGGTGGGATGGGCGGAGTCACGATGAATGCCCGCCGCGCCGAGTCGTGGCACGACATGATCATCAGCGGCGTCGGCCCGCTCTCCAGCTACGCGATCTACTGGGTGGCGCTCCTCGTCTACAACCGCTATGACGTGCACGACCCGATGCTCGCCGCGCTCCTTCCCCGCCTCAGCTGGGCCAACCTGCTCTGGGCCAAATTCAACATCCTGCCCATCCCGCCCCTCGACGGCGGCAGCGTCCTGCGCAACTTCCTCAACCTGTTTCTGAAGGACAAGACCTCGTTCGTGATCACGACCTGGGTCGGCATGCTCACCGCCGCCGGCTTGATCCTCTACTTCCTCCTCCAGCGCAACTTTTTCCTGGCGATGATGATCGCCTGGTTCCTCATCTCGAACTGGCAGAAGTGGGAGTATTTCCGCGAGCACGGATATCCGGGCGACTGATAAAATTCTGCGTTTGGCGATTCGGGACTCTTCTCCGGCACAGCGGCCTGACTCGCGCTTCGAGCGCGCGCGCTGTCTCCTCGCGCGGATGCTCGCGCCCACGCGCACCCGGCGCCGCGTCCGCGACGACGAGCGCAGCGCGATGCTGGCCATTCTCGAAGCCCAGCAGGACGCGACCCTCGACGGCATTCTGATCGTCGACAACAGCGGCAAGATCCTCACCTACAACCGCCGGTTCCTGGAGATCTGGAACATCCCGGAATCGATCGCCGCCTCCGGCAACGACAACGACCTTCTCGGCTACGCCTCGACGCTCGTCGACGACTGGGACTCGTTCATCGACCTCGTCAACTATCTGTACGAACATCCCGACGAAGTGCGCAATGGAGATGCGGTGCAATTGCGCGACGGGCGCGAGCTGGCCCGTTCCAGCGTTCCGGTCCGCGGCGAGGACGGCAAGCCGACCGGCCGCGCCTGGTACTTCCGCGACGTCACGGACGCGCGGAAGGCGGAGCGCCTGCAAGGCGCGCTTTTCCGCATCGCCCAGCTCAGCCGCGAAGCGCTCGCCCTCCCCGATTTCTACGCCGCCGTCCACGGCATCGTCGGCGAGCTGATGGACGCCACGAACTTCTTCATCGCCGAGTACGACGAGGCGCGCGACATCGTCACGTTCCCCTACTTCGTCGACGAGCGGGACAAAGTCGCGGACGGCCTCAGCCCCGGCCACGGCCTCACCGCGTACGTCCTCCGCACCGGCAAGCCGCTCTTCGCCTCGCCGGCGCGCTTCGAGGAGCTGATCGCCGCCGGCGAAGTCGACCTCGTCGGCGCGCCGTCCGTCGACTGGATGGGCGCGCCGCTCACCAGCGGCGGCCGCACCTGGGGCGTGATCGGCATCCAGTCCTACGAAGACAAGATCCGCTTCTCCGAGCGCGATCTGGAGATCCTTCTCTTCGTCGCCCAGAACGTCGCCTCGGCCATCGAACAGAAACGCAAGGCAGACGCGCTCTCCGACAGCGAGCGCCGTTACCGCCAGATGTTCGAGAACAACCGCGCCGTGCAGCTCCTCATCGATCCGGCCGACGGCCAGATCGTCGACGCGAACATGGCTGCGTGCGACTTCTACGGCTACACGCGCGACGAGCTGCGGGCGATGCGCATGTGGAACATCAATGTCCTCGGCGAGGCCGCCATCCGCCAGGAGATGGTCAACGCCGCGAAGCAGGAGCGCAGCTACTTCATCTTCCGGCACATGCTCGCCAGCGGCGAAGTCCGCGACGTGGAAGTGCACTCCGGCCCGATCGAGACCGCCGGCCGGGAGCTGCTGTACTCGATCATCCACGACATCACCGAGCGCAAACGCGCCGAGGAGATGCTGCTCGAGTCGGAGGAGAAGTACCGCAACATCTTCGACTACGCCTCGGTCGGCATCTATCAGGCGACGCCGGACGGCACGCTCCTCACCGCGAACCAGACGCTCGCCTCGCTCCTCGGCTATGAATCCGTCGCCGAGCTGCTGACGAAGCATCTCGCCGACGACATCTACACCGATCCCGCCGACCGTTCGGCGCTGATCGCGACGTACGAGCCGAGCGGCGTCGCGCGCAACTTCGAGCTGCAGTGGAAGCGCAAAGACGGCGCGCGCATCTGGGTCCAGCTCAGCGCCCACGCGATCCGTTCCGAGACCGGAGCGCTCTACTTCGAAGGCTTCGTTTACGACATCACGGAGCGCAAACGCGCCGAGCAATCGCTCGCCGCCGCAAATGCCCAACGCAAGGCGGTGCTCGACTCCGCGACGCGCGTGGCCATCATCGCCACCGACGCGACCGGCACGATCACCGTTTTCAACACCGGCGCGGAGCGCATGCTCGGCTACGCCGCGGACGAGATGATCGGCCAGCGCTCGATCGTCGACCTCCTCCGCCCCGAGGAAGTGCGCCAGCACGGCGCTGGGCTGACCGCGGAGTTCGACGAACGGGAGTGGACGTACCTGCGCAACGGCGGCGAGCCGATCACCGTCGCGGCCTCGGTCACCGCGCTGCGCGCGGACGACGGCTCGATCAGCGGCTTCCTCCACGTCGCGACGGACATCACCGCGCGCAAACAGGCCGAGGAGCTGCTGCGGAAACAGTCGGCGGCGATGACGGCGTCGATGGACGGCATC
>JAFAVZ010000664.1 GCA_019242175.1 Acidobacteriota bacterium | reverse complement strand
CGCGCTCGGCGCCCTCTCCGAATCGACGGCGCTCCATGCGCCGCGCCACGTCGTGCTCGCGTTGCTCGCGATCTCCGCGATCGGGATCTGGCGCAGCGCATCGCAATGGACTGCGATGGAGATCTACGCGACGACGAGCAACCGCGCGTCGCTCGAGAACGCGTCGCGCATCGATCCCGGCAACTATCGACTGCAACTGCGTCTGGCGCGGATGGGCGGCCGCAACCGCTGCGAGCACGCCCGCACCGCGCACGCGCTCTTCCCCCTCGCCACCGAGGCAGCGAATCTGGCTCGGCGGTGCAAATGAGCCGGCACGGCCGGCTGCGTTTGTTGGCCCAGCCTGTACGATGATTGTCCGTTCTTTGGAGCCTGTGGAGAGGACTATGAAATCTGTGGATGGCCGCAAATGAAAGTGTTGATCTTCGGTGCGACCGGCTCCGCCGGCGGCAGCGTCGTGCGCGCGTGCCTCGCATCGCCGTACGTCGAGGAAGTGCGCGTCGTCGTCCGCCGTCCGCTGCCGCTCGAAGACGCGAAGCTGCGGACGTTCGTCCACTCCGACTTTCTCGATTACTCCGCGATCGCCGCCGCCTTCCAAAACATCGACGCGATCTTTTGGTGCCTCGGCATCTCCGTCCGCCAGGTCTCGAACGACGACTACTACCGCATCACGCACGACTTCGCGATCGCCGCCGCGCGCACGATGCAGCAGGAGAGTCCGAAGGCAGCGTTCGTGTTCATCAGCGGGATGAGCACGAAGCTCGACAGCCGCATGATGTGGGCGCGCGTGAAGGCGCAGACGGAACAGGAGCTGATGCAGCTCGTCGGCGCGGTCTGCATCCGCCCCGCGGCGATCGACGGCGTGCCGTCTGCGAGCGAGCCGGAGCTGGCGAAGATCCTGCGGCCGCTGTTCCGCGTCCTCCGCGGCATCCGCAGCATCTACATCAAGGGAGAAGACCTCGGCCTGGCCATGATCGAGATCGTGCGCGAGGGGATGCGCAACCGGATTCTGGAGAATACGGCGCTGCGCGATTTGGCGGACCGGCTACGGTGAGCGGGCGTCTCGCCCGCGAGCAACGGCACGTCTCGTGCCGTTGCCACGTGTCGAACAAGGCTGGGGCCGCCGGGCGAGACGCCCGTCGGCTCGCGGGCGAGACGCCCGCTCACCTCGACTTTGAAAGCACCTTCCCGATGAACGCCGCCATCCTCGACAACACCTTCTCCTGTTGATCGCGGTGCGGCGCGTGGCCGCAGTCCTCGACCAGCATCGTCTCCACCGTGCCGCGCACTTGCTTGCGGATCGCGTCGACCTGCGCCCACGTGCCGTATTCGTCGTCCTCGCCCTGAATCAGCAGCAGCGGGACGTCCACCTTCGGCAGCAACTCCTCGATGTTCCAGCGGCGGAAGTCGGGATGGAGCCACACGTCGTTCCAGCCGCGGAACGCTGCGTCGACGTTCTTGTGATGGTGCTCCAGACGCTCGCGCAGGTCGCTGGTCTCGTACTGCACCTTCATCGCGAAGATCGAGTCGAGGCCGACCGGCTCGGCGAACACGTGCGGCGCCTCGAGGATCATCGCCCGCACGTTGCGGTACTGGCTCGCGTAGATGAGCGCGATCGAGGCGCCGTCGCTGTGGCCGACGAGGATCGGCTTGTCGAAGCTGCGCACGAGATCGGCGAGAACATCCGCCTCGTCGTGCATGTAGCGGATCGGACGCGGCAACGGCGCCTCGTCCGATTCGCCATAGCCCGCTCGCGAGTAAACGAATGCACCGCATCCGGTCGCCTCCGCGAGCTGCTGCGGGAAGTCGCGCCACTGGCCGGCGCTGCCGAGGCCTTCGTGGAGGAAGACCAACGTCGGCGCTTCGTCCGGCGGCGGACCGTACCAGTGCTGTTCGATCAAACCGCGAGCACCGCGCCGTTCTGCGCCAGCGCCTTGATCTGCGCGTCGGGACCCTGGATCGCCGTGCGCTGCAGATAGAACCAGAGGCCGCGCAGGCCGCCGAGCTCCTCGCCGCCACCGGCTCTTCCCGGACCACCATGCACGCAGCTCGGCATCACCACGCCGTGGCCGGGGTTCGCCGCGCGCACGCTCTCGTTGAGGATCATCACCCGGCCGTTCGACTGCGCGAGCTGCAGCGCCGCGTTCATGCCGAGCGCTTCGTCCGCCGTGACGATCGACGTCACGAGCGAGCCCTTCCCGCGCGCCGCGAGTTGCAGCGCGTCGTCGACGGAGTCGTAGGCCATCAGCGTCGCGACCGGGCCGAAGACTTCGATGTCGTGCACCGCGCTCGCGTTCGCGCTGTCGTTCGATTGGAGCAACATCGGCGCGACGAATGCGCCGCGTTCCGGATCGTCGGCCTCGATCGACTTCCCTTCGAACAGCACCGACGCTTCTTTGCGCAGGTCGGCGATGCCTTCCCGCACGCTGGTCTGCTGCTTCTTCGTCACGACCGGGCCCATCACGACGCCTTCGCGCCGCGGATCACCCACCTTGATATTCGTCAGTGCCGCCTGCAGCGCCTCGGCCGCGCCGGAGATGCGGTCGCGCGGCACGAGGATGCGCCGGATCGCGGTGCACTTCTGCCCGCTCTTGAGCGTCATCTCGCGCACGATCTCGTCGGTGAATTGGCCGAGGTCTGCGACGTCCGGGCCGAGGATGATGGCGTTGAGGGAGTCGGCTTCGCAGTTGACGCGAACGCCGAGCTCGACGACGCGCTGATGACCTCGCACGCGCGCCGCGGTGGCGGCGGACCCGGTGAATGCGATGACGTCGTTCGCTTCTACATGATCGAGGAGATCGCCGATGCCGCCGGCGATCAACGAGAAGGCGCCGTCCGGCAGAAGGTTCGCGTCGACGACGTCCTTCACCATCTGCCACGCGAGCAGCGCGGTGGCCGCGGCGGGCTTGCTGACGACGGGTACGCCGGCGAGCAACGCGACGGCCGCTTTCTCCCATGTACCCCACGCCGGGAAGTTGAACGCGTTGATGTGGATCGCGGCGCCGGTGCGCGGCGTCGCGAGGTGGATGGCCTGGAGCGAGGCATCGCGGCCGAGGGCGAACGGCTCGCCGTCGCGGACGTACTTGGTGTCGCCGAGAGAGCTGCCGATCTTCGCGAAGTAACGGAGGGTGCCGATCGCGCCGTCGATGTCGAACGAGGCGTCGCGCTCCGTGTTGCCGGAGTTGTCGCGCGCGATCTCCATGTACGACGCGCGTTTCGCGATGAACAGCTTCGCGATGGCGTCGATCATCTTTGCCCGCTCCGCGAACGTCATCGCCCGCAACGCCGGACCGCCGACGCGCCGCGCGTAGTCGAGCGCCGCGCCCATGTCGATGCCCTTCGTGGAGACCCGCGCCAGCTCGTTGCCGAGGACGGGGTCGAGAAGCGGCTCGCCGTCGCCCTGGCCGCTTTTCCACTTTCCGCTGACGTAGTTTTCGAGCATTTTGTCCTCCGGGAT
>JAFAVZ010000661.1 GCA_019242175.1 Acidobacteriota bacterium | reverse complement strand
GCCACGCCGACGAGCGGGAAGAACGTGGCGGCGGTACCGAAGTCGGGCTGGATGATGATCAGCAGCACCGGGGCGCCGATGATCGCCATCGCGATCATGAACGAACGAAAGTTCAGATAGGCACGGTCGTTCGAGTCGAAGAACTTCGCCAATAAGAGGGCGGTGAAGATCTTCATGAACTCCGATGGCTGGAACTGGAAGCCGCCGATGTGAATCCACGACTTGACCTTTGCCGTCAGCTTGCCGAACAGCATCAGGTACAGCAGCAGGATCATCCCGATGCCGTAGAGGATCGGGGCGATGTCGAAGAAGACGTGGTAGTCGACGACGAGGAAGATCAGCATCAGCGTGAGGCCGATGCCGACCCACATGAACTGTTTCTTCAGCGTGTCGAGGCCGGGCTCGGAAAAGTACGTGGCGCTGTAGATGGCCAGGCAGCCGACCGCGGCGATCACGAGCGCCGTGCCGAGGAAGTTGAGGTCGAGCGTCGGAAGGACGCGGTTGTTCCGAAAGGGCTGCATCAGCGGTTGGTCTCGGGGAGCGGCAGATCGCCTTCCCGGATCTGTTCGATCGTCTCGGGGTTGGTGAGGTCGAGCCGCGCGTTCTTCACGTCTTTCGAGAAGCGCGCCTCGTAGAGCAGCTTGGCCAGCGGTGCCGCGTCGACGCCGCCGTGTCCGCCGTGCTCGACGAAGACCACGACGACCATCGCCGGATCGTCGCGCGAGGCGAACGACGCGAACCACGCGTGGTCTTTGTACTTGAACGGCAGGCCTTCCGTCTTCACCCAGCCGTGCTGGGCGATGACCTGCACGGTGCCGGTCTTGCCCACGACGTCCAGGCCTTCGACGCGGGCGTTGCTGCCCGTGCCGCCGTCTTCGTTGACGACTTTCCAGAGCCCTTCCTTCACGGCGTGGAGGGCGGGCTGGGAGAGGTTGACCTTGTGCAGGACGCGCGGCTCGACTTTGAGGCGCTGCGCGACTTTGCCGTCCGCGCCGGCCTTCTCGATCATGCGCACGACGTGCGGCTGGTAGACCGTGCCGCCGCTGGCGATGGCGGCCATCATGTTCGCCGTCTGGAGCGGGGTGACGATGAGCGGACCCTGGCCGATCGAGACGGAGATCGTCTCGGACGGATACCACTTGCGGTGCTGCTTCTCCGCGGCCCACTTCGTCGACGGGACGATGCCCGCCTTCTCGCCGTCGAGATCGATCTGGGAGACTTCACCGAAGGTCAGGCTGTGCGCGTACTCGGAGATGCGGTCGACGCCGAGGCGGGCGCCGGTGTTGTAGAAGAAGATGTCGCAGGAGACCTTGAGCGCGTGCTCGACGTCGACGGAGCCGTGGCCTTCCTTCTTGTAGCAACGGAAGCGGCGGCCGAAGAACACGCCGCTGCCGCTGCAGCCGTACGTCGTGTCCGTGGTGATCACCCCGTCCGCGAGGCCGGCCATGGCCATGACCGCCTTGAACACCGAGCCGGGCGAGTAGAGGCCCTGGATCGTGCGGTTCAGCTCGATGCGGAACGGGTTGCTGACGATCGTCTTGTAGGTGTCGGGGGAGAAGCGCTTCGAGTAGACGTTCGGGTTGAACGCCGGCGAAGAGACCATCGCCAGCACTTCGCCGTTGCGCGGGTCGAGCGCGACGGCGGCGCCGACGAACTCGTTCTCGATGAAGTACTGCTCGGCGCGGCGCTGCAGCTCGAAGTCGAGCGTGAGATAGACGTTGTCTCCCGCGACCGGCTCCCGCCGCGCGCGCGTGTACTCGGCGAGCCGGCGGCCGTGGCTGTCGTACTCCCAATACTGCGCGCCGTCTTTGCCGCGGAGGAAGTTGTCGTACTTCAGCTCCACGCCGCGTTTGCCGATGAGATCGCCGAGCTTCAGCTCCTTGCGCGCGGCGAGGTCTTTCTCCGTCGCCTCACCGATGAAGCCCATCACGTGCGCGGCCATCGTGCCGTACGGATAGTTGCGGCGTTGCACGGGATCGACGCTCAGCTCCGGGAAGGAGATCGACTCCGCCTGGATCGACGCGACCTGGGTCATGGTGAGGTCTTCGCCGATCGGCATCGGGCGGGCGACGGGAAGCGCCTTCCCCTTCTCGAAGCGGCTCTCGATCTCCTGCGGCGTCACGGCGAGCACCGCGGCGAGGAACGTCACGAGCTTGGTGCGATGCTGCGGGTCGGCCTTCAGCAGCGGCTTCATCAGGCTGCGGTCGAGCGTGAGCGAATAGGCGGGCTGGTTGTCCGCCAGGATCTTCCCGTTGCGGTCCATGATCAGACCGCGTTTCGCCGGGATGATGAGCTCCCGCAGCGCGTTCGACTCGGAGAGATTGCGGTACTTCTCCGCCTGCACGCCCTGCACGAACCAGAACGAGCCGGCGAGGAATACGAACACGCCGGTGATGGCCCACAGCACGGCGTTGATGCGGAAGGTCAGGAACTTCTGGTCGTCTCGGTATACGCGCATGAGCGTGCTTGGGTCCTGTATGGGTACTGCGTACGGGTTACTGGTTGCTCGTTGCTGGTTACTTGCGCAGCTTCGGTTCTACCAGCAACCAGTCACCAGCAACTAGCAACTTCTCACCATCCCGTCGGACGCTTCGTCGCCTCGATCGGTTCTTCCCGCAGGAACAACGTCAGGAGTTGGTAGACGAGCATCCCGAAGAGGAGGGTGAAGATCGTCTTCACCAGCAAACCCTGTTCGAACATCTCGATCTTCTGCTTGAGGAGAATGTTCACCAGAATGAAGATCACCAGCTCGTTCACGATCACCGCTCCGCCGAGGCAGGCGGCGAAGGCGAGCGTGCCGCGGAGCGAGAGGCGCGAGTTCACGTACGCGACCGCGTAGGCGCAAACCGTGAGCGAGAACGCATGCAGGCCGAACACCGCTCCGGAGAACGCGTCCTGCACGAGCCCGGCGGTGACGCCGGCGACGATCGCGCCGAGGATGTTGCCTCCCATCGAGTAGTACACGACGAGGATCACGTACGGGTTGAAGAACGCCAGCGCGTTCGGAAAGAAGCTGTCGAGCAGAGAATGCAGCGTCAGCGCGATCAACAGGCCGACGAGGAACCGTAACCATCTCAAGGGGCGTACCTCACGACAGCGTCGGGGATTTTGCGGGTGTGGATGACGATGACTTCTTCGACGCTGCCGAAGTCGACGGCGGGGCGGACCCACACCGACTTCGAGAGCGACTGGCCGCGTTCGACGCGCGTCACGACGCCGACCGGGATGCCTTTCGGAAAGATGCCGTCGATGCCGGCGGTGAGCACGGAATCGCCCGGCTGCACGTCGGCGAGCGACGGCACTTCATACATCTGCGCCGCGGAGACGCCGTCGCCGCGGACGACGCCCTGGCGCCGCGTCCGTTCCAGCAGCGCGCCGACGGCGGTGTTGCTGTCGGTGATGAGCTGCACTTTCGCCAGATCGTTCGTCGTCAGCACGACGCGTCCGATCAGGCCGTTCGCGTTGACTACCGCGTCGTTCACTTCCACGCCGTCCGTCGCGCCGCGATCGATCACGATCGATTTGAAGCGGCTGCTCGTGTCGAGCATGATCGCGTGCGCGAGCGAGGTCTTCATCGAGAACTGCTCGGAGTAGCTGAGCAGGCCGCGCAGGCGTTGCAGATCGGTCTGGGACTGGCTGAGCTTCAGGTTCTCGGCGGTGAGCTCCGCGACCTTGCGATGGAGCGAGAGGTTCTCGTTCACCGCGCGGCGC
>JAFAVZ010000550.1 GCA_019242175.1 Acidobacteriota bacterium | reverse complement strand
GGCATAGTTGATGCGGGAACGGAGACGCGCGGCGCGCTCACGGTAGAAGTCTTCGTTGACGACTTCCGAGCAGTGCCGGCAACGGACGGCCTTGCTGCTGATCTCGCCGCCGCAGAACTGGCAACGAGCCGAGGTGTCGTTCTTTCGCCGCTTCCGGTTGAGGTCCTCGGCGCGACGCTTCGGCGCCTCGAGGTCGAGATTGAGGTTCAGGAGAATCTCTCCCGTCTCGGCCCTCACGAACAGGAGCCCGCAGCTGGTGCAACTGGCGGCTCCGTCTTCGACGAGCGTATTGCATTCAGGGCAGTGCATCTCGCCCCGATTTCTGCAAACCGATGGCCATGTCTCTTCGCCGGCTTCGTACATGATTTTGGTCGCGAATTGTAACGGGTGTCGGCTGAGAAACCGAGGGTCTCGTTCGGTTATTCGCAATGACGCACTTTGTCATCCTGAGCCGCGAAGACGGCGAAGGATCCGTACCTCCAGGCGCCGCTCGAGATCGGTACGGATTCTTCGCCCTCTGCGGGGCTCAGAATGACACCGTTCCTACCAGCGCGACCCGAACCGTCGTTCGATGTTGAACCCGAGGTGGATGTCGCCCCGCGCGAGGCCGGTGCCCTGGTAGGTGCTCGTCACGTACTGGTCCACGTGCGTCGCGTTGCTGTTCGTCAGGAGGATCTCGAAGTAGTGGCCGCCGATCGCGCGTTTGAGGCCGAGGGCCCAGGCGAAGTCGGCGTGCATCGAATCGGGGAGATCGTGGTTCTCGGGAATCAGCTCGCCGACGACGCTGAGGCCGGGGCGGATCTGGAACGCGGCGCCGATCGGGACGTTGAACGCGTGCTCGAACAGCGCCGTCGACTCCTCGCCGTTCACCGAGCGGCCGGCGTCGGTCACGTAAGTCGGCAGCAGGAAAACCTCGGCGCGATTGCCGAACTGGCGGGAGAGGATCAGCTGTCCGAAGATCGAGCTCCGATCCTTCAGGCCGGCCTCGGTGCGGAAGTCGCCGCCGACGCGCACCGCCGTGGAGAACGGGATCGCCAGCGCTTCCTGGAAGACGACGTACTTCGCGGCAAGCTCGATGTCGTCGAGCGCGTTGCTGCGCGTCAGCGAGAACTGCAGGTCGCGCGTCGGCGCGTAGGAGAGGCCGATGCCGACGTCCGCATTCGAGTCGAGGCCGAAGAGCGAATGGAGACGTTCGCTGCCGTCGCCCTGATCGAGCGACTGGTTGAAGCGATGCGTGAACTTGATCTCCCACGTGCCGGTCGACGGGATGTGCGACGTCGGCAGCGACAGCAGCGTGTCGCCGAGCGGAATCGGCGCGAGCGGCGTGTAGCGCGTGATCGGCGGCTCGGACGGCGCGGGTGGCGGCGCGGCCGGGGTTTCCTGCGCGGCGACGGAAGTGGCGAGGGCGAGAGCGGCAGCCGCCGCGAGCCAAACCTTAATCATTCGGAGCTCCTCGGCGGATCCAGTCGCGCACGAGCTTGATCTGCGTGTCGTTCAGGTACGGGCCGCCCTGCGGCATGCGGTCGCCGGTGATGCCGGCTCCGGTGATCTTGCGGTAGAGGTAAGAATTCGAAGCGTCGCCGGGCGTGACCCGGGCCAGCTGCGGCATCTGGTTGCTCGGGCGGCCGACGGTGTTCGCGTACGACTGGCCGGGAGTGAGCACGAGCTGCTCCTGGCGGCCGAGGGGATCGTGGCAGCCGATGGCGGCGCAGGTGGGAGTGAAGACTTCGTTCTGCACGCGGGTGAACGTGGCGGTGGGATCGACCGGCTCGCCGCCTCCGCCCGGATCGGTCGGCGACTCGACGAGCTTGCCGCACGCGGAGAGGAGCAGTGACAGGAGGATGAGGGGAAGCCGCTTCCGCATGCGGGCGAAAGCCTAGCGGCGCGATCCGAGGAAAAGCAAGCAACGAGATGGAAAACGGGCGTGGCGAGCGCGTGCCGGCGCGCTCTGCGATAATGGTCGTTTCACCGGAACAACGCACCGGGCCCCCCGGTTGCAGGTCCCGGTTTTCACGGCTGATGCAAACGCTGACGCTCATCCATCCGGAGTGGTTCCCCATCGGGCGCTACGCCGAAGCCTTAAGCCGAGCGTTGATCGCGCCCGCAGCGTTCCGCTCCCTCGACAGCGTCCCGGCCGAGCACGCATCGCTGCGCGTGCTGCTCGTCGACCCGCTCATCATCCAGGCCAACGGCGTGATGCCCGCGCTCGACAGCCAAACCGCCGTCGTGGGGGTCGGGCTGGAAGAGCAGCCGAAGTGGCTCACCGAAGAAAGCGTTTACATCGACCTGCCGGAGAGCCCGTCGGCGGGCGTGCTGCTGAACGGCCTCAAACGCGCGTACCAATTCCTCTACCAGAAGTCGCGCGCCGACTCGCTCGAACGCCAACTCAGCGATCGCACCCGCGAGCTGCAGGAAGTGTCGGAAGTCGGCATTGCGCTGTCGACGGTGCGCGATCACTCCGTGCTGCTGACGATGATCCTGAGCAAGGCGCGCGAGCTGTCCCGCGCCGACGCCGGCTCGCTCTATCTCCTCGATGAGATCGAAGGCGGGCAGCAGGTGCTCCGCTGGAAGCTGGCCCAGAACGATTCGATCGACGTCGAGTTCTTCGAGGAAAAGATCCTTCCGATCACGCGGCGCAGCCTCGCCGGCTACGTGGCGATGACGGGCGAGACGCTGGTGATCGACGACGCGTACGCGTTGCCGGCCGACGCCGAATACGCGATCAACCGATCGTTCGACGAAGAGAACCGCTATCTCACGAAGTCGATGTTGGTGTTCCCGATGACGAACCACGTAGGGGAGATCATCGGCGTGCTGCAGCTCATCAACCGCAAACGCCCCGGCGCGCCGCCGAAGCTCACGGCCGAGACCGTGCCGGCGGAGGTGATCCCGTTCGATCAGGAGATCGTCGACATCATGCGCTCGCTGGCCGGCCAGGCGGCGGTCGCGGTCGAGAACAACCTGCTGTACGAGTCGATCGAGCGGCTGTTCGAGGGCTTCGTCACGGCGGCGGTCACGGCGATCGAACAACGCGATCCGACGACGTCTGGTCATTCGTTCCGCGTCGCCGATCTCACCGTCGAATTGGCGCGCGTCGTCGACCGCATCGACGACGGCATCTATCGCGACGTTCGTTTCACGACCGACCAGGTGCGCGAGATCCGCTACGCATCGCTGCTCCACGACTTCGGCAAGGTCGGCGTCCGCGAGCAGGTGCTGGTGAAGGAGAAGAAGCTCTATCCGCTCCAACTGGAGGCGATCCGCGGCCGCTTCGACTTCCTCATGAAGTCGGTGGAGAACGAGGCGAGCAAACGGAAGCTGCAATACCTCGAGGAACGCGGCCGCGACGGCTACGCGGACTTTGCGGCGCAGCTCGATCGGGAGACCGCCGAGGCGCTGGCGAGACTGCAGAAGGACTTCGCGTTCATCGCGACGTCGAACGAGCCGACCGTGCTGCCGGAAGGGGAGTTCCAGTATCTGCAACAGCTCTCGACGCAGGCGTTCCAGGACATGCGCGGCGACCGGCGCATGCTGCTGACGCCGGACGAGGTGCGCACGCTCTCCATCCGCAAGGGTAACCTCGATGCGGCGGAGCGCGGCGAGATCGAGAGCCACGTGACGCACACGTTCAACTTCCTGCTGAAGATCCCCTGGACGAAAGACCTCGTCGGCGTGCCGAACATCGCGTACGCGCATCACGAGAAGCTGAACGGCCGCGGCTATCCGCGCCGGCTCTCGGCGACGGACATCCCGCTCCAGTCGCGAATGATGACGATCTCCGACATCTACGACGCGCTCACCGCGAGCGACCGCCCGTACAAACGCGCCGTGCCGACCGAACGCGCGCTCGACATCCTGAACATGGAAGTGAAGGACGGCCTGCTCGACGGCCAGCTCGTCGACGTGTTCGTCGAAGCGAAAGTGTTCGAACGGGCAGGGGTGCTGCGAACGTAAAGGTACGTGAGGACGGGCTTCAACCCGTCCCGGAACCGGCTGAAGCCGGTTCCCACGTTTACGTTTCCTCGAGCAGCCTTGCGCAGAACTCTGCGCGCAACTTCCTCCGCTCCTCGAACATCGTCTGCGCGTCGTCGCTCATCCACTCCGGCGCGGGCGGCACCGCCTCGCGCGCGACGTCCATCACCGAGCTGCCTTCGCGCCGTGCGCGCGCGAAGCGCTCCGCGAGTCCGCGTACACCCGCACCATCGATCAACACCGCGGAGGCGACGGCGCGTTCGGCGGCCGTTTGCGGCATCTCCAGACGGCGGATCGAAGCGGCGGTGCGTCGCAATTCGGCCTCGCTGACGGAAGGTACCGCGAGCGCCACGCGCGAAAGGTTCCCCATCTTCTCCAGCCATGTGCCGAGGATGTGGAAGCGCAGGAGCAGCTCGAGCTCGCGCGATGGCGGCGCGAGGCGGCGGGCGATGCGCGCGATGCGTTCCGCTTCGCCCAGCCGCGAGACGCCGTCGAGGTCCTGGTAGAGCGGGAGGAGGAAGGCGTCGAGGCGTTCCATGCACTCTCCATCTTTTCATTAACTTTGGAGCGTTTCGGGCGTATTTAGCCTCATGCGCACACTGCTCGTCGCCTCCGCCACCCTCCTCCTCGCCACCACCGCCAGCGCCGACTTCTGGGGCTGCGACAACAAGGAGCCGCGCAACGCCAGCGTCGCGGCGGCCGGCGTCACGCGTGTCGTGGTCATCGGGCGCGCCGGAACGCTGCGGGTGAGCGGCGGCGCATCCAACGAAATCCGGGCCACGGGCACCGCCTGTTCCTCGGATGAAGATCTGGTCAAAGACATCAAGCTCGTCGCCACGCGCCGCGGCACCGAGGTGCGGGTGGAGGCGATCATCCCCGAGCCGAGCATTTCGTGGGGGACGAAGATCGCGGCGCTCGACTTCGAAGTCTCCGTCCCGGGCAATGTCGCCGTCGACGTGACCGACTCGAGCGGCGAGCTGACGATCGAGAACGTCGGGCCGCTGACCGTCGATGATGGCTCGGGCGAGCTGACGATCCGCGGCGTGCACGGCGACCTCTCGGTGAAGGACGGCTCGGGTGAGATGGAGATCGCCGACGTCGCGGGCAGCGTCCGCGTGGAAGACGGCTCCGGCGCGATCGAGATCAAACGGGTGGGCGGCGACGTCCACATCGTCGACGACGGCTCCGGCGAGATCGACATCGAGCAGGTGAAGCGCAACGTGATCGTCGACGACGACGGCTCTGGCGCGCTGAACGTAGAAGACGTCGGCGGCGACTTCACCGTGGCGCACAAGAGCAGCGGCCACATCTCGTCGGACCGGGTGGCGGGACGGGTTTCGATTCCGCGGCGACGCTAGCCATGACGCACGTGGGAACGGGCTTTAGTCCGTCCGGGCCGGCTGAAGCCGGTCCCCACGTTCATTCGGGGGCGGGTTCCGGGCCGGGCGCCCGCCCCACGTCATCGAGCGGCTACAGCGACTTCAGGAAGGCGCGGACGTACCCCTTGTCCGTCGCGCTCAACGCGTTGAACTTGTCCCGCGCGGCCTTGCCCTGACCGTCGTGAGCGAGGATCGCGGCGTCGAGCGTCGTCGCGCGGCCGTCGTGCAGGAACGTGGTGACCTGGCGCAGCCCCCACAGCGGCGCGGTGCGCATCTCGCGCTGCCCCGCGGCGCCCTGCTGGATGCCGTCGCCGAGCGTTCCCATGTCGTGCAGCAGGAAATCGGAGAACGGGTGATACGTCGCGTTGTTCAGCGCGGCGATCGGGCTCGATCCCGTCTGCAACGTGCCGACGTGACAGGAGCCGCAGCCGATCTGCGTGAACACGACTTCGCCGAGGATGGAGGAGAGCGTCTGCGGGCCGCGCGGCGGCGCTCCGAGCATCGTCATGAAGTCGTTGAACGCGACGAGCCCGTCGCCGGTGTCGTTGAGAGCCGGGAAGGGATTGAACGCCAGCTCGGCGCAATTGCCGGAGGGGCAGCTCTCGTCGGGGAAGAGCGGATTCGTGATGCCCATCTCGTTCAGGTACGCGTCGCCGGAGAAGACGAAGAGCGTCGGCACCTGATTCTTCCAGCCGAACTTGCCCACCTGCAGCTGGTTGTTCTGGATGTTCTTCACGAGCGCGACCTTGCCGGCCGTCGACGGCGTGAAGAGGGCCTGCGTCAGCGCGAGCGCGAGGAACGTCCCGTCCGGTGTGGCGTCGACGAAGCCGAGTCCGAAGAGCGGCGTGGTGCGGCGTCCGGCCACGCGGTTCGCGACCGACGGCGGCACTTCGCCGTGGAACGTATGCGGCGAGCCATCCGCCGGGCCGATCCCCTGATTCTGGATCAGCGAGCCGCCGAACTGCGTCAGTGGATCGAACACGCCGTTGACCACGCGGCCGAAACGCGTCTCCAGCCGCGTGCTGCCGCCGCCCAACGCCGGCGTGGTGTGGCACTCGCCGCATCCACGGCCGTTGAAGACCGGGCCGAGTCCTTCATCGACTTCTTCGTTCGCCGCAAATTCCTCCTTTCCCGCTTCGAACGCTGCCGCCTGCGCGGGCGTCAGGTTCGGCAGCGGATCGCCGAAGTTGGCGGCTTGCGCCGCGGGTGGACCGAGGGCCAGAGAGACGAACAGCACGAGGGGAACCGCATTCGGGATACGCATACACACACTCCTCCTGGGTTGTAAGGAGAGGACAGATCCTTCGCCCGCCGTCCACGATGGACGGAGGCGAAGCCGGGGAACCGAATGTGTCGCTTACTTAAGGAGTGCAGGAGGGAAGGCGGTCCCTACCACCAGAAATGACTACGAGCCGAGAATCGCACTCACCAGCCCCTCGGTATCGCGGGCGTCGGTGAAAAAATGAGACGGATTCTCGGCTTGCAGCCGTTCGGCGGAGGTTTTTCCGGAGGCGATGGCGATGGTCGTCGCGCCGTGCGGCACGCCGCAGCGGACGTCGTAGATGGAGTCGCCGAGGATGACGACGTCGCGGCCGTGGAAGTGCTGGCCGTTCGCCGCATTCGCGCGCGCGACGGCGATCGGCGGCAACTCCTCGCGATGCATCGAGTCGCTGCCGAACGCGCCGAAGGGGAAGTAAGGACTGAGCCCCGTCGGCCCGAGCTTCAGCCGCGCGCCGCGTTCGAGATTGCCGGTGAGCAGCGCGATCGTGACGTCGTCCCGCTTCGCGAGCACGGCGAGCAGCTCGCGCATGCCGGGCAAGACGCGGACGCGATCGGCCGTCGCATTGCGCGCGAGGCCGGTGAGATAGTGATCCCACATCGCGTCGAGCTTCGCCGCGATCGCTTCGTCGGAGAGGCCGGTGTCGCGCAGAATCATGTAGGCGATCTGCGGATCGGTGCGGCCGGAGAAGTCGTAACGGGCGAGGTCGCCGTCGTAGCCGTAGACGGCGACGAGGGCGTCGCCGAATGCCGTGCGGGCGGCGCCGTCGTCGGTGATCAGCGTGCCGTCGATGTCGAAGAGTGCCAGGCGCATCTCCCAACCATACAATGCCGGCATGTCGATTCTGAAAGTCGCCCGCCTCGGGCACCCCGTTCTGCGCACGAAAGCCTCCGATGTCGAGATCCGCGACATCAAGGCCGGCAAGTTCCGCCCGCTCATCGACGACATGATCGAGACGATGCACGCCTACGAAGGCGTCGGCCTGGCCGGCCCCCAGGTGCATCTGCCGCTGCGCATCTTCGTGTTCGAGGTGCAGGAACGGGTGGCGAAACGCCGGGGTGTGACGAAGGTCGGCGCGGGAGTGTTCTTCAACGCGACTTACGAGCCGATCGGCGAGGCGAAGATCACCGACTGGGAAGGCTGCCTCAGCGTCCCCTTCCTCGGCGGCGAGGTCGCGCGCTACAAGAACCTGAGGCTGCGCGGAATCGATCTGAACGGGGAGGAGGCGACGGTGGAGGTGAACGACTTCACGGCGCGCATCTTCCAGCACGAGGTCGATCACACCGACGGCCACGTTTATCTCGACCGGATGCCTGATTTGACGA
>JAFAVZ010000324.1 GCA_019242175.1 Acidobacteriota bacterium | reverse complement strand
CGTCGCAGCATGCGCGGCGAGCAGGGAGAAGAGCTCGTAGTCGACGGCCGAGAACGAGTCCTTCTGCTGGAGGAGCCGGTAGATCACGATGAGGCCGATCACGTGCTCCTTGATCTTGAGCGGAACGGCGGCGAGCGGTTTCTCCAGCGTGACCGCGCCGCCTTCCACGTCCTGGTTGATGTAGTAGCTCTCGCCGGTCTTGGCGACGACGCCCAGGATGCCTTCGCCGAGGCGGGCGGAGATCTTCTCCAGCCCCGGCATCACATCCTCCCCCTCGGAAGCGATGGTCTTCAGCTCGTTCGTCTTCTCGTCGAGGAGGAGGATCGCGAACGACTCCGCACCGATGAGGTTGATGACGATTTCCTGGACGATTTGAATGACTTCGCGGAAGTCGAGGGTGGAGTGGAGCTGGTAGCTGGCGACGTAGAGGTTCGCCAGGTTGTTGTTCTGCTCTTCGATCTCGATGTAGCGGTTGGCGAAGTCTTTGTTCTCTTCTTCGACTTCGCGGAAACGCTGCTGGATGCGGCGGTTCTCATCCGTCAGCTGCTGGACCTCAGCCTTGAGGCGCTGGATCTCTTCGTTGGACGCGGGGGAGCTCTCGGTTTCCAGCGCGGCCATGCGGAAACGCAGGCGCTGGTTCTCCCGAAGCAGTTCTTCGGTGAACTCCTTCCCCTTGTTGAACAGTTCGAGGAACTTCTCGGCGCGGGTTTCTTCTGTCATCGGCTCGGACCCGGTGGGGCAATCTAGCACACTTCCGGTAGTCATTCGCCCATGCAAAGTCGCTGGATCGCGGCAGGGATCTCTTGTAACGGGAGGACCTGCTCGACGGCCCCCGTGCGGATGGCCTCGCCGGGCATCCCGAAGATGATCGCACTCTCCGCCGCCTCGGCGATCGTGCGCCCTCCCCGCTCCCGAATCTGCTTCATCGCGGCCGCGCCGTCGTCGCCCATGCCGGTGAGGATCACACCGACCAGCCGCTCGCCGCAGGCCTCGCTGGCGGTGGCGAGCAGGCGGTCGACGGAAGGCGCGTAGATGTCGCCCGGCACCGCTTCGAAAACCCGCGCGCGCAGGCCATCCGCGTTGCGACGGATCTCCGTCTGCATGCCGCCCGGCGCGACGTAGACCGTACCGGCGACGAGCTGCTCGCCGTCTTCCGCCTCTTTCACGTTGAACTCGGAGAGCTTGTTGACGCGCTCGGCGAAGAGGCGGGTGAACGTCCCGGGCATGTGCTGGGCGATGACGAACGGGACGGGCATGAGCGGCAGGACCTGAAAGAGATGTTGCAGCGCCGGCGGCCCGCCCGTGGAGCAACCGATGGCGACGAGCTCGATGCCCATCGCACACGCTTCGGCCGGCGGCTTCGTCTCCGGCTCGAGCGGCCCTTCGTCCTGGATGCGCCGGCGGAGGTTTTCCATCCGGACGTCCGCGACCTGCAGGACTTTCGTCACTAGGTCTTTCTGGATTTCTTCGAGCCGCGGCGAGACTCTCCCGCCCGGCTTGGCGATGAAGTCGACCGCGCCGAGCTCGAGTGCCTTGAAGACGCTCTTGTCGCTCGATCGGGAGGAGACGGCGATGACCGCCGTCGGGAGGTTGACCATCACCCAACGGAGGAAGGCGAAGCCATCCATGATGGGCATCTCCAGGTCGAGCGTGACGACGTCCGGGCGATGCTTCATCGCCTGCTTGATCCCGTCTTCGCCGTTGACCGCCGTGGCGACGACTTTGATCTTCGGATGCGACTCCAGCATCCGGGTGATCGTGACCCGGTTGTAGGCCGAGTCGTCGATGACGAGGGCGCGCACCATGTGTGGGCGCATTCTATCCGCGCCGGTCAATCCTGGAGCGGCGGCTCGAATTGCTGGCGGACGGAGGGGCGGTCGAGGAACCCGTCGAGCTTGCCGGCAGCCATCCTTCTGCTCCTTAGCTTGGCAGGCTCATCAAGCGCACTGCGATCTCTTGCAATCGATTGCCGATCCCGTAGTCAGCTGGTGAAAGATTGGTCGAAGGAGACGTGCGGCGCGACGCTCGGAAACGCTCGCGGGCTAGGGCGAGCTTGGCAACTTTGCCATGAAGCCCTCCGCGGTATGCAAAACAGCATCGGTGGGTGCCTGAAGGGCAATCTGATCCAGGGCCATCTTCATGGCGAACGAGATCGGCAAGCGTCTCAGATCGCCGTACTTGGATGGTGGTAACGCAAAGAAAGACTCGACCCCGAGAGCCACTGTTTCTGGAGAGCAATGGCACTGGGCAAATTCGGCCGTGATCGCACCGCCATCCGTAATGAAGGCTGCGTCTAGAAAGCCCCGGACGTATGCCGCTTTGGTGCTCATGTCCATGGTCGCCCACGCCCAGCCATTCAAAACACCACCGGTAAAGAAGTTGGAACTAGCCGGCAGAGGCGTAGCCGTTCGTGAAATCTCCGTCTCCCGTCTTTGCGGTGGCACAGACGAGTTCTCGATCTGCCGGCGAAGCAATTCCGTCTGCTCACGCAAAAGCTGCAGCTTTTCCTCTTCGATAGCCCGCTGTGCACGCTCATCCTCGCGTTTTGACAGCGTTTCCAAAAATGTCCCAACAGGATCCGCAGGCTTCGACTTTATGACGACGGGAGTGTTGTCTCGGCAGGTAGTAACCCCGCCGTTTGTCACACAAGTCACAGTCCCGGCGCCGGCTGAATAGGCTATGCAGGCGCAAGCAAAAAAGCTGATGATCACTCGTCGCATGACGCCAAGATAGAGTCACGCCGCCCCAAGAGCAAGCCATCAAGGATGGTCACGCCAGCTCTGATTACCGAACACGATCCAGAGCGCGTTCGCCGCGCCGGAGATGATGTATCCGATGCGCAAGAGCCGCAGATGCTCGTCGTCGAGGAGGCGGTGCTTCTCGTCCTGCTTCATGGCGTCATTTTATGCGCCGTCTTGCCGGCGATCATTTCCGGATCTACGTTCTTCCGCATGGCTGACTTCCCTTTTCAGTACGCGGTGAAGTTCATTTGCATCTCCAACATCCCCGGCACGTCGCAGACGACGACGTCGTTCCTTCCCGGCGCCTACCAGACGGCGGTGAACATCCACAACCCGAACGACGAAGACGTGCGCTTCCGGATAAAGCTCGCGTCGTCGATCGAGATCTCCGAGTTCCTCATCGACGGCCTCAAACCCGACGGCGCCGGCCACGTGGACTGCAGCAGCATCCCGAAGTTCGGCGTGCACCCCATCCACGGCTTCGAAGGCTTCCTCGTGATCGAGAGCACGAAGAGCCTCGACGTGGTGGCCGTCTACACCGCCGGCGCCGTGGGCGGGCCGGTGGCGAGCATCGATGTGGAGTATGTGCGGGAGCGGGTTTTGGGGTGAGGAGGCAATCGGAACCTGCTGCCATCGGACTGCATCGAGTCACTAAGTTAGACCATCTTTGATGTAGGTCACGACTTAGCTCTTTGTGATTCGTACTCTTATTCTCTCTTTATCTACCGCGCTTTGGATCTGACAAGTCAAGATGTGCCAGCCCTCTCCTCCGCACCGGCGCCTTTGGCGATTAGTGCAGCGTACTAGGTTCTCGTCGACTAGTTCCTAGACTTCGAGGAGATTCGCTCGGGTTCATTTCGTGAGACCCAAGAGCGTAAGATCCACCACGGTGTTCTTATCGGGTTGCCAGACTCTACGCCTTTCTCCGACGGCGACATCACCGTAGATGTCTGCCCAGCCCGCATCCGTAAGCTTGTCGAGAAGAATCATCGCCATGGGCTGTTTTTGAACGATCTTTCCGGTGTGATCGTAGGTCACGATTTCAAATACCGCCATCATCCGGGGATGGTCAGCCGGCCGAGTGGAGTTGCGCGGCGAAATGACCGTTTTCGTCGCAAATCCGTACTTCGTCCGCGCAGCGTCTGAAGGCACCGGCCAGAACGGGACGCGGTTCACCGCCGCCAGCGGCGCAGGTGCGGTCTGCCCAGTGGATACAGCTTGTTCACCCACCGGACGAGAGCAGTTTGCTAGCGCAACAATGAGAAATGCTACCGAAACCTCGCGCATCGGAACCTCCTATTGATTGCTCGGCGTGCTTACCATCGCGGCCGCAACATTTTCGGTGCAGCCAGGCTGTCCCTGACAGTCCTGGGGTGCGGTATGGTACTGCTGCGAGGCGATCCGACTGATTGCGTAAGCAGTTAGCCCGTGAGCCCAAGCGTCGATGGCCGCTACTATGGCGTTTCCGTCTTCCGTTCCATTCGTGAAATTCGTAGTGCCCAGCGCCGGCGATCCAGTCATGCTGCTGATCGTGTTCGCAGCATTGATAGAGGTACACCCGGCGATGATGATGAGGGGCACCGAACCGTCCTGAGCCAACGTTCCCGCTTCCGTACCACCGATCACGAGCTTCGGATCCTGGATGACGATCGTACCGTCCGCGCCGCCGTGAAAGCGGCGGCGCGCATCTTCCGAAACCAACGCACCGAATGGTTGCCCATCTAGATCGTTCGGCCCGCTATGAATGAGGAGCGCCACTGCATCGGTCGCATCCGCTTTGGCAATGTACTGGCGGACATCATCGTTGGTCGCCATGGGGCCCACGAACTTAACCTTTCCTTCAGCACGAGTTCCCCATACTGCTGCTTTGATCTTTTCCGTCAGCGCGGGCGGAAAGTTTTGAGCCCCCGCGGCATTGATGATGTATGCGGTGTTCTCGCGACCGTTCGGATCGACAAGAAGGAGCGGACTGTTACGGGCGTAGGAATATCGATTCCAGGACTGCGGATCGACAGTGTAGGCCGGTCCGGCATCCACACTCAAATACCGACCCCAATCCGGTCGATACCAGCGGAAGACGTTGTAATAGGCATTCCCCGCTTCCTCCTGGCCGGGGAATCGCAAGGGCTGGTCGGCGAGCGCACCGGCCCGAATCGACCACACCTTCCCGAACGGCTCGTACTCCGCTCGCCAAAGCACTGTACCGGCGTTATTCGTCTGGAGAAGCGGCGTGCCGAGGTGGTCGCTGAACGTGTGCCGCAGGGTCGTGCCGTCGAGTTGCGCGACCGGCATTCCGGCGAACCAGACGAACGTTCGGCTCACCGGCAGATTCGTCGTGTCCGCATACCCGGTCGTCGCCAGGAGGGTCAGTTCCGGCGAATAGAACCAGTACCTCCGCAGCGGCGGAAGGGCGTACACCGCTCCTTCATCTTCCCGCACCCGAATTCCGCGGCCGTCGTAAGCATACGAACGACCCTCGGAAGCCTGCATCCGGTTTCGAACCGAGTATTCTTCGAGCGAATCCGTCGTCTCATTGCCTGCGGCGTCGTGGCTCACGGTTTGCGACGTGCTCGATCCAGGCGGCACGCTGCTGCTCTCCACGACCGAAGCCAGCTTCGACGTCGTGCCCAGATAGCTGAAGGTTCGCGTCAGCGGCCCCAGCGTGGTCGATAACATGTTGCCCATCGCATCGTAGGCATACGAGCCGCTGCCCCACAGGCTGCTGCCGCTGTTCGCCGTCACGACGCGGTTCAGATCGTCGTACCCGAACGTTCGGTCGTACGCACTGCTCACGACGTCGGCGATGGCAGTCACATTGCCGGTCCCGTCGTAGTCATAGTCGTACTTCGCAATGGTCACGCCGGCCTTCGAGAGCTCGTTGAGGTCCACCCGGTATCGCTGGTCGTAGGTTCGCGAGATGTTCAGTCCGCTGGCGAACGCCACGGATGTGAGTCCGCCGAAGGGGAGATACGTCGCCGAGTTGATGAAGGGAAGGTCATTGACGGTAGCGGAGATCTCACGCCCAGCATAGTCATGCACGTAGGCCACGGTCGTGGGCGTGTAATGCGGCAACGTCTTGGTCAATGGAATCTGTGGATAGGTGATGTGGCGACGATTGCCATCGACGTCATATTGGTACGCGGTCACGTACTCATTGCTTCCGGAATCGCGGCTGTCGACGCGAGACTCACTCGCCAACTGCCCCGTGCGCGTCCAGTGATAGGTGGTCGCGCCGGCCGGATCTGACATCTCGCTCAGGCGTCCCTGCCCATTCGCCTCCTCCGAGTCGTAGCTCCAACTCACGCTCTCCGCGCTCACTCCCCCGCTGATGGAGGAGACGATGCGGCCCAGCGCATCGTAGGCGCGAGTGGTCGTAATGCTGCGAGCGTCCGTCGTAGTCAGGAGCTCTCCGCCCAAACCATAGGTGTTGGTGGTGACTCCGGAGACAGGACTAGTCTCCTTCAGCCTTTGACCGAAGTCGTCGAAGACCCAGGAGGTCACGTTGCCATTGGGATCCGTGGCCGAGATCAGGTTTCCGTGCGCGTCATACGCGTAAATCCCGGACACCGTTCCCGACCCAAGCTTCTCTTGGACGCTATGGATTCGCCCGCTTGCATCGTAGAGATAGGTCTTATTCGGTGTTGTGTGATTCTCGTCTTTCGTCCCTTTGACGCGACCCGCTTTGTCGTATGTGTATTGGACGAACTTCGTATCCGGATAGATGATCTTATCGAGTTGCCCGTCGGCATCGTAGGTGTAGTCCGCTCGGCGCTTCTCCACCCAGGTCCCGCTTCGAGCGAGATAGCGGTGCGCGCTGACTCGTCCGTTGGTATCGTAGACGGTCTCGATCTGTTCCTGCAGATTCGAAGCGGACGGTCCGCGGGATACTTTCACGGGCCTCCCACGATCATCGTATTCGAAGGTGCTGATGCCTCCGCCTGGCCGCTGTTCCTGTTTGAGTGGGCCGAAGCCATCGTAGGTGAGAGTCGTGACGAGATCCGTCCCGCAGATAGGGTCAGTGGCGGAATCGCAGCCAACGACGCCCTTCACAGTCCGCGTGAGGATCCTTCCGATGGAGTCTGTCGTGATCTCCGTGATCACTCCGTTCAGATCAGTGACCTTACGCGGATTTCCGAAGAGGTCATAGTTCTCGAAGCGCGTGACGTGCCCCATCGCGTCCTTCGTGGCCGCCAAATGCCCGCGGGCGCCGGACGGTACCGAGGATGCGAAGGGGTAGTAGGCGAAGGTAGTGACGTCGTCGACGTCGGTTCGCGGGCCGTCGATGGTCTTGGGAAGCTTCGGCTGCGCGCCGCTGGGAAGAGGAGGATCGAGGGGAAACGCCGCCCCTTCCGTCCCGTTGTAAAGCGTCGCCGTGATCGTTCGCGTCTCCTCGGTGATCGGATTGGCCGTCCAGCCTTTGATCACCCTGGTCAGGGCCTGGCCGGTGGGGTCATCGTAGGTGATCGTCTCCCGGCGCGTATTCGGAGAGTTGTAGACGCTGTTGCTGGTGATCTTGGTCGGCTTGTCCGGCCAGGTGGTGTTCTGAAACTCGTAGTCCAGGGTGAGCGTCGCGTTCGTGTCGTCGAGGAGAGCGGTGGCCAACGCTGTCGTGGTCAGCTTGCACTGCGTGGAGCTCACCGCCGGATCGCAACCGGCAGGCCGCATGGCCGACTTGATCTGGGTGACGTGATCGTTCGTGTAGGTGTAGACGGTGACATAGCCATCGGCATCCTGGCGGCGAAGAACTCTTCCGAGGCCGTCCCGAACAACCACTTCGTTGCGAGCACCACATGTGCGGCAGGTGCCATCGTGATCGACAGGGCGGTAGGCGCCACCAATGTCGCGCAGGGTGATGTCCGTTGGCGTGGCGCCCGCCGGAGTCACCCGGGTGATGACGCTGTCCGCCGTCGGACCGGCCAGCGCGTATTGAATCGAGGTGATGTCCTCCAGCGGGGTGATCGCCGCGGCGGCATGGCCGTCAGGGTCATAGGTGTGCGACTCGATCAGCTTGCCAGCTGCGTCGCGCGCCGCGGTCATGAGACCTTCGGCATATTCGTACGTCCGCCAGGTATCGCCGCCCGGTCCAGCCACGCGCGTGAGATTGCGATCGTCGTTGTACTCATAAGTCCAGGCCAGTCCAGAAGTCGCAGTGACCGTCTGAACGAGACCGTCGGTGACCGCCACCGTCCACGTGATGCCACTGAGACTGTCGGTAGCGACCCATCCCGTCAGGACGTCGCCCGGCCCCGTGGTGGGCGTGATGGTCATCCGTTGCCCCGTGATCACGTCGCGGACGCCGGCAAAGTGTCCGTCGAGAAGGCTGAACCGCGTTTCCGTGCTGCTGCCGGCGCGGCGATACACCGCTTCGTTTGCCGCAGTGTCCATGGTCAACGTGTCTGGCACACTGCTGTTCTTCGGCCACACTTGGGTGAGCGTCGTATCGAACGCAACGATCTCGTGATCCGCCGTGATGAAGCGGACCAGACCGGTCTGCGGCTCGATGGTGAGCTGCTGATCGAATAGAGTCATCCAGCCACGGCCGAAGAATCCATCCAGGCCCTGCATGCTGGAGTAGACAC